>NZ_LWEY01001257.1:0-1881 GCF_001634935.1 Oleiphilus sp. HI0043
CATCTGGCGGTGTTTGCTTTAGGATATCGAGCGCAACTTCCATACGGCCACGAAAGTCTGGCACTAATATCTCAATTTCAATATCGCTGCTACGTTCTCTGATTTCGTTTACACAATCAGCAAAGTGCTGAGCACCACCATCACGCAAATCGTCACGATCTACGGAGGTAATCACAACATAACGCAAAGCCATATCTGCAATTGCAATCGCTAACTCACGAGGTTCGTTTTCAGCAAGTGGCTTGGGACGACCGTGAGCAACATCGCAAAACGGACATCGTCGAGTACATATATCCCCCATTATCATGAAGGTAGCGGTGCCGCCGCCGAAGCACTCTCCCAAATTCGGGCAAGAAGCCTCTTCACAAACACTATGTAGTTTATGCTTACGTAGCTTACCCTTTATCTCATCAATCTTTGGGGTTGCCGGAACCCGAACGCGAATCCAGTCTGGCTTTCGTGGCATTTTTTCAGTAGGAATGACTTTAACGGGTATTCTGGCGACCTTCTCGGCGCCACGAAGCTTTTCACCCTGCACAGCTCGCTTAATCGTCTTAGCACTACTGCCTGTCTTCGCGTCGGCACTACCCTTGGGAGAATCTGTCATAACTACCTTCTACTAAATTTAATTTTGAGCAATTAACTGTCTTTATATTCCATAACAATATCGTCATAGGAAAAAGACTTTCGCAGCTCATTAACCAAGCAACCTGCCGCTCTCTCAACAGCAACATCTTCTTGGAAATCACACAGCTGAACCATTTTGAGATCTTGATAGCCACAAGGGTTAATACGCCCAAAAGGCTCAAGGTTCATATCGATATTGAGACTCAAACCATGAAACGAACGCCCATGCCTGATACGCAAGCCCAGTGAAGCAATTTTATCTTCTCCCACATAAACACCGGGAGCATCTTTTTTAGGTGCAGCCTGAATACCGTATAAGGCCAACATATTGACCAAAGCCTGCTCTATTCTAGAAACAAGGTCTCGAGCACCAATTCCCATACGGTTTATATCGAGCATAAGATAAATTACAAGTTGTCCCGGGCCATGATAGGTAACCTGACCACCCCGGTCGACAGGTACAACAGGAATATCTCCTGGCGCTAGAATATGCTCTTCTTTTCCGGCCTGCCCTTGCGTGAAAACAGGCTCATGCTGCAGCACCCATATTTCATCTTCGGTCTGCTCGTCGCGCTGGTCGGTAAATTCCTGCATTGCTCGCCAGACTTTTTCATAAGGCTGGAGACCGTGTAACATTTTTACTTGTAAATGCTGGCCAAACGCTGGGCCATTTGAGTTTTGAGCTTTCTCTGTCATCGCTATCGCCCTCAGATCAACATGCCAGACTAGATAACCATTTTTATATGGCCAGTCGCCATCAAGGCTTCATGTATCGCTTTTAACTGAGCTTCGCCAGTCGCGTATATATGAAAACGCACCGAGACGAAGGTTCCCTTGCTGCTTTCATTCAAGGTAACCCGATTCTCATCCAGGTCTGGAGCATGAACCTTAACGGTTTCAATCACCAAAGCTTTCAAATCAATATTATTAGAACCAATTGCTTTAATCGGATAATCACAAGGAAACTCTATTTTAACTTCATCTTCAGATGAAGAAGCTGATAGACCTTTAGCTGAAGAGTTACTCAGTATCACAGGTTTCTTTATCATCACACTACCTCCAACCAAGAACTAATTTTCATTAAGAAAACAAACCAATGAAAAACAACTTAATCATATCCAACAGGCGTTTAAAGAAGCCACCCTCGGGCACGGGCTCCAAAGCTACTAAAGCTTCATCAACAATTACTTTACCGTCAAGAGACACAAGTAAGCGGCCGTATTCTTGTCCCACGGCAACAGGCGCTTCAATTAC
>NZ_LWEY01001258.1:0-2549 GCF_001634935.1 Oleiphilus sp. HI0043
TCTGATCTTTTAGCATAAGTGAGAATATAAGCGCACTCCACCACCACTCACTAAAGCACCACATCCCTTATTATTTAGCGACAAGCCTGTTATAATTCCGCACCCTTTTGTTAGGTAGCAGCCTATAGAAATAGCAGCTATCCACTTAAACACGATTTTTTCGTTTATTGACCTCTGGTAAGAGTTACATATATGTCGCAATACAATTTGACTCATTTAAAGCAATTGGAAGCTGAAAGCATCCACATCATTCGAGAAGTAGCCGCTGAATTTGATAATCCGGTAATGCTCTATTCTGTCGGTAAAGATTCCGCTGTTATGCTGCACTTGGCTCGCAAAGCTTTTGCACCAGGTAAGCCACCTTTCCCTCTAATGCATGTTGACACTACCTGGAAATTCCAGGAAATGATCAAGTTTCGTGACGAGACCGTTAAAAAGTATGGCTTCGATCTGATCGTGCATATCAACCAGGAAGGCGTTGATCAAGGCATCGGACCTTTTACTCACGGTAGTGCCAAGCACACCGACGTAATGAAAACCCAAGGTCTTAAACAAGCACTGGACAAATATCAGTTTGACGCAGCCTTCGGTGGCGCACGACGTGACGAAGAAAAGTCTCGCGCTAAAGAACGTGTTTACTCTTTCCGTGATGAAAACCACCGCTGGGACCCAAAGAATCAGCGCCCTGAATTATGGAATACTTATAACGGTAAGATTAATAAAGGTGAAAGCATTCGTGTATTCCCTTTATCTAACTGGACAGAACTTGATATCTGGCAGTACATCCACCTGGAAAACATCGATATCGTTCCACTTTATTTCTCAGCGAAGCGACCTGTTGTTGAACGTGACGGCGTCATGATCATGGTTGATGATGAACGTATGCCGATTGAAGAAGGTGAAAAGGTAGAGATGAAGTCGGTACGCTTCCGTACGCTTGGTTGCTACCCGCTAACGGGTGCAGTTGAGTCTGAAGCGACAACCTTGCCCGAAATAATTCAGGAAATGCTACTAACCACCTCCTCTGAAAGACAAGGCCGCGTCATTGATCACGACCAGGCAGGCTCAATGGAGCAGAAGAAGCGCGAAGGTTATTTCTAGGCCAGCATATACGTACAAAGCTGATACATAGCAACCAAGATTATTGCCTCACGCTAAGACCCAGCGCGAGGCAGCAAATAAAGAGATAGTTTACATGTCACACCAGTCAGATCTTATCAGTGAAGATATTAACGAATATCTGAAGCAACACGAACAAAAAGAACTACTACGTCTTCTTACTTGTGGTAGCGTTGACGACGGCAAGAGCACACTTATTGGCCGACTACTTCATGACTCTCAAATGATTTATGAAGATCAACTTGAAGCAATTAAGAAAGACAGCGTTAAGTCCGGCACCAACGAAGGTGAAATCGACCTTGCACTATTAGTTGACGGCCTACAGGCTGAGCGCGAGCAAGGCATCACCATTGATGTTGCTTATCGTTATTTCTCAACTGCTAAACGCAAGTTCATCATCGCCGACACTCCCGGACACGAGCAATATACTCGTAACATGGCAACTGGTGCGTCAACTGCTGACCTGGCAATCATCCTGATCGATGCACGTCACGGTGTATTAACGCAAACCAAACGTCACTCATTTATTGCTTCTTTACTGGGTATTAAGCACGTCATCGTTGCCATCAATAAGATGGATCTGGTTGACTACAGCGAAGAGCGCTTTAATGAAATCAAGAGCGATTACCTTTCATTCTCTGACCAGTTAGATTTGGTCGATAATAATGAAGGCGCCCGTTGCTTTGTTTTCACCATATGGGTCAAACGCAAGTGTCTGGTTTGCATGGATCGTACATAATGCAATACTGTTAAGCTCTAGTTCGCTGGCATCCTTTTTCTCAAGCGTATTAACGTCAATTAAATGCTCAATTGACTGAATTGACGCTGAAGCCTGCTTGGAACCAAGTTTAATATCAATAAGCTTGCCTGGCTGAATTTTGTCTTCAGACATCCAAACGATATGTGCTTTTACCGCAGAACTTACCGTTGGGTGATTGTCAGACTGAACAATCATATCGCCACGACTGATATCGATTTCATCATTCAAGGTAAGCGTAACCGCTTGACCTGCGAAACCTTCATCCAGTGAACCTTCAAAGGTCACGACTTCTTTTACGGTACTGCTTTTACCCGAAGGAAGTGCAGTAATTTTATCGCCAGGCTTAACGATACCCGAAGCAATCGTTCCACAGAAACCACGGAAGTTAAGGTTAGGGCGGTTAACGTATTGTACTGGTAGGCGGAAGTCTTCCAGATTCTTGTCTTTAGCTATTTCGACTGACTCAAGCATCTCCATTAGAGGCTTGCCTTTGTACCAAGGTGTCTTGTCGCTATTGCTGATTGTGTTAACACCTTTCAGTGCAGAAAGTGGTGCAAACTGGATATCGCCCAAATCTAACTGGTCAGAGAATGAAAGGTAATCGCTCTTGATTTCATTAAAGCGCTCTTCGCTGTAGTCAACCAGATCCATCTTATTGATGGCAACGATG
>NZ_LWEY01001259.1:0-1658 GCF_001634935.1 Oleiphilus sp. HI0043
AAAGCTGCCAAGCACGAGTGGTTGGGCAGTCGAGTTTTATACTGGAAAAGCCCTTAGGAGCGTCATGTTCAGAATAACCACGAAGCTGGAAACCGCATGCCGACAGCAAACTAAAAAGCATGATCATTACGATGATCAAAAGTTTATTACGTGGCATATAAGGCTCTCACTGAAATAATAATCGCCCCGAAGCTTTAAGCGAGGGGCGATATTAAGGAGGAAAGAACAGGTCTATCGTTGCCTAGTTCGCAACGATATTAACCAGCTTTCCAGGTACAACGATTACTTTACGAACGGTCTTGTCATCTGTAAAGCGTTTAACGTTTTCATCATCCAAAGCAGTTTGTTCCATTGCTTCTTTGCTGATATCAGCAGGCACGTCAAGCTTGGACCTTACTTTACCATTCACCTGAATAACGATCGTTTGCGAAGCCTTAACCAAGGCGCTCTCGTCAACACTTGGCCAGCCCGCGCCGATAACTGCGTCTTTGTGGCCCAGGGTTTCCCATAGCTCATGTGAAATATGAGGCGTGATTGGTGCAAGCAGTAAAGTAACGGTTTCAAGCGTTTCCTGCATGACCGCACGGCCTTGCTCACNGACATCAACAAACTTCGAGGCTGTATTCATTAGCTCCATAATAGCCGCGATTGCTGTGTTAAAGGTTAAGCGGCGGCTAACGTCGTCACTTACTTTAGCAATCGTTTCATGCGTTTTTAAGCGAAGCGCTTTCTGCTCTTTGTTCAGGCTGGCAACATCGAGTGCAGCCACATCGCCCTGAGAAACGTGAGAATACACCTGGCGCCAGATACGCTTAAGGAAACGGTTTGAACCTTCAACCGCACTGTCAGACCATTCCAATGATTGCTCAGGAGGCGCAGCAAACATAATAAACAAACGAACGGTATCAGCACCAAACTGGTCGATGGTGGTTTGTGGGTCAACACCGTTGTTCTTAGATTTCGACATCTTGCTCATGCCAGAAGACAACACTTCGCTACCGTCAGACTTGCGCTTGCAGCTAATGGTTTTGCCTTTTTCGTCCGTCTCGATATCGACTTCAGCTGGCGCGATCCAGATCTTGCCACCTTTATCGTCTTCCTGATAGAAGCTTTCAGCCAATACCATGCCTTGGCATAACAGACGCTTGAACGGCTCGTCACAATTTACCAAGCCGACATCTCGTAACAGTTTGTGGAAAAAGCGCGCATAAAGCAGGTGCAAAATAGCGTGCTCAATACCACCAATATATTGGTCTACAGGCAGCCAGTAATTTGCCGCGCCTGGGTCTAACATGCTGTCAGCAGACTGAGGTGAACAGTAACGTGCGTAATACCAAGACGATTCCATAAAGGTATCGAAGGTATCTGTTTCACGTAGTGCAGGCTGACCATTATGAGTCGTCTTTGCCCACTCCGGGTCGCTCTTGATAGGTGAGGTGACACCGTTCAGCTCAACGTCTTCAGGCAGTACAACAGGCAGCTCATCTAAAGGAACAGGAATCGCGCTGCCGTCTTCAAGATTCTTGATCGGGATAGGTGTGCCCCAGTAACGCTGGCGAGAAACACCCCAGTCACGCAAGCGATAGTTAATACGCTTTTTGCCAGTGCCTAGCGCTTCGAACTTGGCAACAATGGCATCAAAGGCTTCTGCCGAGCTT
>NZ_LWEY01001260.1:0-1272 GCF_001634935.1 Oleiphilus sp. HI0043
TTGACGGGCACATCATAGGAACTTCTGGCTTGCTCATTCTCTTCAAGCTCTACTTCTGTATAATTTAAACTCGGTATTGTCGAGGTATTGGCGGGTTTCTCAACCTTCCTAAGCTTTTCCAACGGCCCAGCGAAGGCCCGTCCACTCGGTGAATATACATAGAACATAGCAAAATCCCCCAATACAATTTATACGACTTAGATCATCCCGCCTTTCTGGGATCGATAAAAGTAGCTTTTTACTTACTAAACGGTCGCTTTTTTCGATCATAAGGAAAGCTTCTACAATACTGAAAATAAACATTAAGCTGACACTAAACAAACCATCATCGAAAAAACCGATCTAAAATCACATTATCTTCGTATATAACTTGCAATATTGATGAATTACGATTGTCAGTCAATACACCTTAGGGGGCTTAGCATGAGACATATCAATTACAACCACCTGCTATATTTTTGGACCGTCGCTCGAGAAGGCTCCGTCGCAAAAGCAGCTGAGTCTCTTCATTTAACGCCTCAAACAATCAGCGGTCAGCTGAAAATGCTTGAAGAAACTATCGGTGAGCCTCTGTTTCAAAGAGTGGGTCGCGGCCTAGTTATCACCGAGATGGGGCGCATGGTTGAGCAATACGCCGATGAAATATTCAGCCTGGGCGCTGAGCTTACTCAACGAGTCAAAAGCAAGCAGCCCGGAGCACCAATTACTTTCAATGTTGGAATCGTAAACTCCATTCCCAAACTCATCGCTTATAAACTTCTCGAAGCAGCTATGAAACTAGATGATCCGGTAAAAATCGTCTGTATGGAGAGCGACCTAGATAGCTTGCTTGGAGATTTAGCCGTTCACAAACTTGATTTGGTGCTATCTGATCGCAGTATTCCTACCGGGCTCAATGTTAAAGCCTTTAGCCATGAGCTAGGTTCTAGTAGCTTATCTTTCTTTGGCACAGACGAATTGCGGCACCAACATTCAGGAGAGTTCCCTGAATTGCTAAATGAGGCACCCGTTCTTCTCCCTCTGAATGATCATGCTTTACGTAGAAGCTTGGATGATTGGTTTGATCAGGTAGACATATCACCAAATGTCATCGCAGAGTTTGACGATAGTGCATTGCTAAAAGCATTTGGCGAAGGCGGTGCAGGTTTTTTTCCTGCGCCATCAGCCATGGCAAGCCAAGTTGAGCGCATGTATAACGTTAAGTCGATTGGTGAGATAAACAATGTTAGCGAACACTTCTTTGTTATTTCACCAGAGCGAAAATTGAAACAT
>NZ_LWEY01001261.1:0-1626 GCF_001634935.1 Oleiphilus sp. HI0043
TCCATTCTAGGTTGCTATCACTAGGTCTGTCAGCCGGAGCGTTATTCACATCGTATTCATCTAGCGGCCTTGAAACTTGAGATGCATTGAACTGAATCAGTTTGGGTGTAAAACCCCACGATATGGCATGTTATAATCAATAACATTGGTTGTAGCGACGGTTGCGCCCATTTCTTCATAGTCAAATTGAGTGCTTTCAACCGATGAACTTAATAGGTCTTCAATACCTGTGGATTCCGCAAGGCCAGTAGTTTCTACTTGTCTAACAATGTCATCAATAGTTGCTGCATCTTTATTTAGGATGGTGCTTACTTTGCGAATTTCACGGCGAGTGTAGAAATTGATAGTTAGCGGGTCAGTATCCACTAACAAGTTAAAGTTATGCATTTCATCAGAGCGATATGAGCTAAAACTTTTTTCACTTAGAGAGTCTTTTAGAAGTTTAGCGGTATCTCTGGTGTCGCTAATATCTCCGCTGTTAGCGGCGTTGATAAAGTCTTGTTCTATTGGTGAATTTTGATAGTCGAGAACGTCAGAGTTAAAAGACTCTCCGTAAAGCTGTCGCTGGCCACTATTTATTGCAAGATAGATCTTGTCGGGCTTATCGCCTCGGTTGAAGGCAATCAAAGCAGGGTTGTGAGCGGACGCGTTAAACTTTGAAGCTGAAGCAACACCGGTTCCGCCCATAGCCATGGAACGAGGGTCTAAAAATACTTTGTAGCCACTTAGTGCGGTTGAGCTATAAGCGAGACAAACTAAGCAAATGGCAAAGTTTGATAAGCTGAAGGTGGATCTGAAATTCATTATTTCCTTGTTCCTTGAGCGGGTCCTGACTAGTTAACTTATGCTGGCTAACGGTACGGTGACTGTACGTAGCTTGATCCGTAGAGGCAATTTTAACGGAAAGTCGAAAGTGACAACGACGGGCACGTCACGCTTTGTAACATAATGTCCAAATTCGTGGTAATTTTTTTGGCTTAACTGTGCTTATGTATTGAAGTCATTTAATGACTCTGTATTGCCGCCTAACAACCTTATTTGCCGCTTAGAGCTATGAAAACGGCAAGCGCTCTCCTGAATTGCTGCAAATTTTACAGTAATGACTTGGCACAGGATTTTCATAGTGATTATGAAAAACTCAGGTATTTGGCTCTTATTAACGCATTTAAGTATCTGTTGTTCGGGGTGTCTCGATGCGATCTTCGCTCACCATTTACTGGGAACCTAGTTTGATATGCTTGCTTTGAAGAATCTAGTCATTTTTTGTTTACTAACCGCTGCGCTCTGCTTTTCTCCGGCTCATGCCCATAAATATAAAGATAAGAATAGTGTGGGTACGATGAAGAAAGAGGAGAAGGAGCCGATTGAGCCTATTGTAGTCCGTGTTACGGGGTATGGCGCTTATGAAAGAAAGGAGGACTCGGAGTCAGAGTCGAAGCGTTTGATGGCGATAAGGGCCTCAAAGCTTGATGCTTACCGTACCTTGGCCGAAAGGCTTTACGGTATCGGAATCAGTGGTGGTTCCCAGGTTGATGAGTTTGTGATGAAAAGTGATCACTATGCAGCGGCTGTCGATTCTTATGTGCGAGGTGCAAGGGTAGTTTCGATTATTGAGAATAAGGGGCG
>NZ_LWEY01001262.1:0-893 GCF_001634935.1 Oleiphilus sp. HI0043
TCAGCAAACTTGGAACCTGGACGCTCATTTCGGTCATCCATGAGTACATCAACACCTAGGTCAACAAGCTGCTGATAGATCTCTTCAGTCTTATTGGCAACAGGCTCAGACTTATGACCATTGAGTGGGATGAGCGCGATTTGGAAAGGCGCTATCGATTCAGGCCAGATAATGCCATTGTCATCGTTATTTTGTTCAATAGCTGCCGCTACAATACGCGATACACCGATGCCGTAACAGCCCATCTCCATAATGGTGGCTTTGCCATTTTCGTTTAATACCGAGGCATTCATTGCGGAACTGTATTTGTTGCCCAACTTAAAGATATGACCGACTTCGATACCGCGTTTGATTTCGAGTGTACCTTTGCCGTCAGGGCTGGTATCACCTTCAAGAACGTTACGCAGGTCAACGACTTCACCTAGTTCAAGATCTCTTTGCCAATTGACGTCTGTTAAATGAACGCCATCTTTATTCGCGCCACAAGTGAAGTCTGAACACAGTGCAGCGGTGCGATCGACAAATACAGTGATGTCTTTTAGTCCGACCGGGCCAATGGAACCTATATTCGCTCCCGTTGCGGCTTTCACCTGTTCTTCATTTGCGAACACTAAGGGAGAGGCGACGCCTTCAAGTTTTTCAGCTTTGATTTCGTTCAAACTGTGGTCGCCCCTTAATACCAGCGCTACCAAGGGTGCATTGCCGTCTTCATCTTCTTCGCCAAGAACCAGTAAGGTTTTGATAACCGAGCTAGCGGGAACAGATAAGAAAGAAGTGACCTCTTCAATGGTTTTCTGTTCAGGCGTAGCGACTTCTTCCATGGCTTTGCTTGGTGCTGCTAGCTCACCTTCAGGTGCGAGGGCTTCAGCCAGCTCAATATTGGCTGCATAGTT
>NZ_LWEY01001263.1:0-1724 GCF_001634935.1 Oleiphilus sp. HI0043
TATGCCTCAACGCATTCCGGCGCAAAGGCTGATTCACTCAGGCGACCTTCCAGGAACAGCAGAAAAACTTGAAATATTCACCGATAGTATCCAACGCTTAACTGAAGCGGGCTATATCTATATCGGTATGGATCACTTTGCACTACCTACTGACAGCTTGGCTAAAGCCCTTGATACAGGTGGTTTGCAGCGTAACTTCCAAGGCTATTCTACACATGCAGAATGCGATGTAATTGGTATTGGTGTCAGTGCTATCAGCCGGGTCAATGATGGCTATAGCCAGAATGTCACCGAAGTATCCAAGTACAAAACCGCCGTTGATAAAGGACACTTACCTATCAAACGCGGCGTTAATCTCAATACCGATGACCGCATCCGTGCAGATCTAATCCAACAAATTATGTGTGACGGTGTCGTTGATTACAGTGACTTCGGTGACGGTCACGATATTTTTTTCCACCGTTATTTCAACAGTGAACTCAGTAGCTTGAATGACCTCGCAAGCGATGGTTTGATCGAATTAAGTGACCAAGGATTCAAGGTGACACCCAAAGGAAGAATCTTTCTGCGGAACATCGCTATGAAATTTGATGCATATTTTAATCAAACAACTCTACAGAATACTGAGCAACCACGGTATAGTAAGACACTATAATTAAAATTTTATGGTGATTTACGTATGCCGAGCTCGAATTCTGTGGCATCTCCGTCCTTTTTAAAGTGCGGACAATGCTCTCTTGGAAAACTTTGCTTGCCAGTAGGGTTAGACTCAAATGATATGGTTTCGTTAGAAAACATTATTGAGCCTTCGTCCCCCTATAAAGAAAACGAGACCGTCTACCAGTCAGAACAACACTTTGAAAGGATCTACGCCGTTAAATCGGGCATGTTCAAAACCGTGGTTATTGATGCGAACGGTAATGAGCATATTGTCGGTTTCCACCTGCCCGGTGAACTTTTCGGCTTGGATGCGATCTACCCACAGAAGTATATTTCAACAGCTATTTCTCTTGGCACTTCCTCTGTCTGTGGTATTAACTACAACGATTTAGAAAGCCTTGCAGCGAAACTTCCCTCCCTACAGCGCCAATTATTTAGCTTAATGAGTAAGGAAGTACATACTTCACAGTCAATGACTGTGGAACATTCTGCTGACCAGAAACTAGCCGGTTTTATCCTCGCATTATCTTCTCGCTACAAGCAACGCGGTTATTCCGATACTCGAATTAACCTCATGATGCCGCGTCGCGATATTGCTAATCACTTAAATATGGCCGCCGAAACGGTTAGCCGTTTATTTAAGCGTTTTCAAAAAGAAGGCTTGCTAGAAATTAAGCGTACAGACTTACACATCATCGATATGAATGGCTTAAAAGAACTCGCAGGCTGCGCTTCGGCTTGTTAAACAAGGAGCGCGCGTGAGTAAACTTAAAGTCTTTTTGTTTGTCTTTGTCCTTTCTCTGGTTTCAGTCAATATCGCAAGCGACTACTATCGCGATGACCTTTATCGTTTAGCGATCGAGTTTGAAGCCTCAAAAGCAAACCTTCTACCTAAAAAAATCTCGATTGAAGGCAAACCTTACGCTTATCTGGAAAACTCTCGCCAAGATAAGCTCGGCACAATCATCATGCTGCACGGCTTTAGCGCCAATAAAGAAAACTGGATACGTTTTTCTGAACCGCTAGCTGACAAGTATCACCTTATCGCTCTAGATTTAATGGGC
>NZ_LWEY01001264.1:0-1405 GCF_001634935.1 Oleiphilus sp. HI0043
GGTGATTTTAGAGATACGACGGGTGCAAAGTTTGCGATTATCGTGACACGATGGAACTCCTTTGTGGTAGAAAGCTTGCTAGAAGGTGCGGTGGATTCTTTGGTACGTCACGGTATTGATGAGAGTGATATCGAGATATTCCGCATTCCTGGCGCATTTGAAATGCCTTTAGCCGTGAAACGTGTTGCTGAAACTAAAAAGTATGACGCAGTGGTTGCTTTAGGAGCGGTGATCAGAGGCGGTACGCCTCACTTCGAGTATGTTGCTGGAGAGTGTGTGAAAGGTTTGGGTGCCGTATCATTGGATACAGGTATTCCTGTTGCCTTTGGCGTTCTGACGGTGGACACCATTGAGCAGGCGATTGAACGTGCCGGCACCAAAGCGGGTAACAAAGGTGAAGAAGCTGCGATGTCAGTTCTAGAGATGGTTCAACTATTTAAACAGTCAGGTATTTAAGTGAGCGAATCTAACCCTGCCGCAGGCGGTCAGCCTGTAAAGAAAACTGGAACGGCACAGCGTAAGAAGGCTCGAAAGTTGGTTCTTCAGGCGCTATATCAGTGGCAAATTTCCGGCTCCAGTATTGCTCAGGTAGAAGCAGAGTTTCGTACCGATCATGACTTTGATCGTATCGACTCGGCTTACTTTCGTGAAGTCTTTAGCGGTATACCTAAAGAAGTGACAGAATTGGATCAGGCAATTGAGCCTTTTCTGGATCGCGCAATTGTGGATGTTGACCCGGTAGAGATGAATGTTCTGCGTATGGGTGTCTTTGAATTTAAGCACCGCATTGATGTGCCTTACCGTGTGGTTATTAATGAGGCTGTTGAACTGGCTAAGTCATTCGGTGGTACTGATGGCCACAAGTATGTGAATAGTATTCTTGATAAGCTCGCCTTGCGTTTGCGCGCGGCTGAAACACGTCATAAACCCTCTTAGTGTTATAGCAACTTAGTTGATCCGATGCCATCTGCTCCTTCTGAATTCCAAATAATTAAACGGTATTTTGAAGGAGTGGGGCCTATCGATAAGCAGCTCGTTAACCAGGGTATAGGTGACGATTGTGCTGTCATTAACCCTCCTGCGAATAAGTCTCTGTGCTTCTCACTTGATACTATGGTTGAGGGGCGGCACTTTCCCAAGTCGGCACCGCCGCAACAATTGGCTATCCGAGCAATGTCTGCGTCATTGAGTGATTTGGCTGCAATGGGGGCGTCACCAGCATTCTTTACCTTGTCTTTGACGCTTCCTGATTCTGACCCGGATTGGCTTGAAGGCTTTTCAAGGGGGCTCAAGTATATGGCGGAGCGTTATCAATTGAGCCTCTTGGGCGGAGATACAACGCGAGGGCCATTAACTATTGGTATTCAGGTGCATGGTTTTACAGCTCAAGACAAAGCGCTACGTC
>NZ_LWEY01001265.1:0-1745 GCF_001634935.1 Oleiphilus sp. HI0043
CTCTACAGCCCCCTTGCCTAATATAGGCAAGGAGCTAGCCGTCGACGCAATCACAATATCGGCATCGATTAATAAATCTGGAATATCACCTAATAAAGCTGCCTCACCTTCAACCAGACTCGACAGATCCTGGGCACGAGCCAGCGTTCGATTTGCAATTATGATCTTTTTAATACCACTTTGTTTCAGGTGCCTAGCCACTAACTCAGTGGTTTTACCCGCCCCGATAAGTAAAGCAGTATTGTCTGAAAAATCTGAGAAGAGCTGGCGAGCCATATTGACGGCAGCAGCGGCGACCGACACTGGGTTTTCACCAATCGCCGTATCAGTGCGTACTTTCTTGGCGACAGAGAAACAATGTTCAAAGAGCCGACCTAGTTTCCCTTGAACAGCCTGATATTCTTGTGCTGAAGCATAGGCTGATTTCAGCTGCCCTAAAATCTGTGGCTCTCCCAGAACAAGAGAGTCCAAGCCAGCAGCAACACGCATTAAATGAACAATCGCATCTTTACCATCATAGACAAAGCTACAGTTTTCGAGGTCTTCTGAATTAACACAATGATAGTCAGCCAACCAAGTCTGCAACATCGAAACATCAATTGCATGATTGCCAGCACAGTATATTTCTGTTCGGTTACATGTCGATAAAATAACCGCTTCATTAACATTCGGCAGTTTTTTGATTGACTCCAACGCGATATCGAGACGTTGTAAATCAAACGCAACTTTCTCTCGAACGTCGACAGTTGCAGTCTTATGATTAATTCCAAACGCCAAAAACGACATGTATACCAAGCAATTTGATTTAAAGCGGCTATTCTACAAATAGAATACATAGAAAGCCAATGACACAGAGCAAGTTCTTAGAGCTAGAAGCCACTTATTTTATGATTAAAGCCTCGACAGCACGACAAAAAGTAGTTCAAACAAATGAACCCTAGCACATGGCCAAACTATACGAACGGTAAGTTGACACCTTAAACCCATCTGTCATCATAAAACTCGTCAAGCCTCAATTATTTAAAAGAGATTCAGATTGAAAGCACTACTCAAACTTATATTAATTTCATCACTTTTCTCACTCAGCGCCTGCTCTAGCCTAATGAAAGCAAAGCAATCTGAGACAGATACCACCGCAAGTAGTGAAAAGCTTTCATCTGAGACATCTCCAGAGTATCAAGATTTCGACCTAAATAAAGACACGCTCTACGACCTGCTTGTTGCAGAGGTTGCTGTCCAGCGTCAAGAATTCAATATCACCTTGCTTAACTATATCCAACAAGCGCGCATGACAAGAGATTTAGGTGTTGTTAAGCGTGCTGTAAATGCAGCTCAATACATGAAAGACATGGAGGCCATAAAGGAAATGGCAATCCTTTGGGTTGATATAAAGCCAGACAGCATTCCGGCACATCAACTTCTGACCTATCAGTATTCCCTTTCTCGCGAATACGAACAGGCCATGCAACATATCGAAAAGATTATCGAGCTTGGCGGTGATGCCCGAGTAGACGGCCTTGCAGTCAGCTCAAGCGCCCTCCCTCTTGAAGATAAAGAAGCCATCCTCCTACTTTATCAATCTTTATATGCAAAATACCCTAACAATCATGAGATTGGATATAGCTACGCACTCACTCAACGCAATTTGAAAGAATACGACGCGGCACTTGAAATCATCGAGCCTATACTAAACGCCGCACCAGAATTCGAAGCAGCCTCAGTCCTCAAGGCCAACGTTCTCTATG
>NZ_LWEY01001266.1:0-688 GCF_001634935.1 Oleiphilus sp. HI0043
ATTTCGTATCGAATGAGAGATAGCCCTGGCCTTAAATGTCATTAGTGCAAAAGCGCTTCACGACAATAACAGAAACCGCCCAAGAGTTGTTGACTCTAATAACATTGAAACACTGTTTTCTAATGATTAACTTGCCATTAAATACTTCTCGCCATATCGTTTACTTAGCTACAACTCCACCAAAACCGTCAATATAAAGGTGCAAACTCAATGTTCCCCGATATGCCTGGTAAGCCTTCAGCATCCTTGCTTAAAATCACCTACCTTATTTATGCCTTACATATTTTTAGTGCTATAAGTGGCCTGTTAACGCCAGCGTTTATTCTGACGGCTTTCCTTACCGGCTGGCCTTCGATCATAGCATTGGTTATGAGCTATATCTGGCGGGGTGATGCCGACGGTACCTTCTTGTATTCCCACTTTGACTGGTTAATCACAACTTTCTGGAAAGCCTTGGTTGGTTTAGTCATTGCCTGGATTCTGATCGTGACCATTATTGGCGCAATCATTGGGGTTCCTATTATGTTGGCAGTTGGCGTTTGGGTACTTTACCGATTAGGAAAGGGGCTATTTGCTTTGAATGATAGGCGCCACCTAGCATGAGCCATTCGCTATCGTCTCAAATTTTAAACGTGACCAGGGCTCGTTCTATTATTAAGCTTGAAGATATCCAAAGCTTATGGAGTGG
>NZ_LWEY01001267.1:0-51173 GCF_001634935.1 Oleiphilus sp. HI0043
AAAGCTATTATGACAAGCCAGATAGGTATTCCCCCCCACTCTTAGCCCACTCTGGATCAATAAAACCTCTAGGTATCGCACACTCAAGCAGGTTATTTAAAGCTCTTCACGAGACTTATTCAGATTTGAACAATTAAGATTCTTGGAAGCAAGGTCGTTTTTCAAGAGAAGATGGCCTCAAACTGGACATAAGCAAAATATAGGAAGGGAGGTGCGAACACCTCCCGTTAGGCCTTACTGCCCCGTAAAGTTAGAAGCCAAGTACTTTCCGTTGATCGTAAAGAAAACGTAAAGCGTTTGCTTTTTAGGGTCTTCGATGGACTCATTCTCAAATGTAACGACCCATTCTGGGCCATGTCCGAATGATTTTTCCTCGACTGATTTAGAAGTTACGCTAGACCAAGATGCGTCAATTTTGCCCTTCTTGGCCAACTTCCAGACATGCTTTGTTGCTTTATTGATAGCTTGCTCACTAGTGATAGGTTTATGTTGATGCCCGTGGGAATGACCACTTCCTGGTCCTGCCAATGCAGTTTGCCCGAATAGAAACATAACTAAGATCAATGGAGCGCTAATTAAGTATTTCATAAATATTCCTCTTTAAATTATTGTCGTTTTAGTCAATTGAGTCGTGAGAAGTTCTCGGTCTTTGATTCGTCATTTCGCTCTCTATTTCACTCTCCATGTCACTAGACATTTTCTCGTGTTCATGTAGATGGTTGTCGGTGCTAAAGCCGAAATCATCTGGGTGGGAGGTGTGCGAGTATCCATGCAATTGCTGCAACAGCAGCAAAACACCAAGCGATATTAGAAAAACATTCGCTGCATTACTGAAGTTTTTAAATGACTTGGTTTTGCGCCAAATAGCCAATAAACCAAGCATGACAGTCAATGCGGCAATTTGACCAAGTTCTACACCTAAGTTGAACGAAAGAATTTTAAGCACTAACCCTTCTTCAGATAACGGGAGCATTTGTAGGCGGGTTGAAAGACCAAAGCCATGAATCAAACCAAAAACGAAGACAATCAAAAGCAGATTCGGAGAAGCGATGTTTAAATACTTCTTAAACCCACCCAGATTATCAAAACCTTTGTATATGACGGTCAACGCAATGACTGCATCTACAAGATAGTAATTTGCTTGGATCTGATAAAGCGTTGCAAAAAGCAGCGTGATCGAATGACCAATTGTAAAAGCAGTGACAAACTTAACAATGTCATTAAATCGAGTCAGAAAGAAAACAACCCCAAAAAGAAAGAGTAAATGGTCATAACCGGTGACCATGTGGCTTGCGCCTAACTCAATAAAATCCCAGTTAGTTGCTTCTAAGGCTTTTGCCTTATCTGCTTCGGACATGCCATGCCCGAAAACGACGCTACAGATAAAATAGAAACCAACGGCGATGGGCCATCGGCATTTTTTAAATACGGATAACATTATTTACCTCAATAATAAGTTCTAGCTTACGCTAGTAAAATTTTATGTTTTAAACGAGAGAGGGAAATAATTTTGGCGGTGCTCTAGCCTTAACATTAGAGCGAAAATGGAAGCTGCGATATGCAAAGGACTTGTCAAAATAGAACTGAGTGACGTTTTTCTGTTCATCGCACGAAAAACTAGTGACTAAGACTGCTTGAGGCTCTAGGTCATTGAGCCACTTTACATATTTAACGATCCAGTCTTGGCTTAGCTCGACGACCTGGTTCGTGTGACTATTTTGATCAAAAGCATCAGCATGATGAGACGCAACATTGTGCGAATGTGCTACTTGTGCGTGGGAATGGCCCGCCCCGTCATGATTATGGCTGGATGCCAAATGAATATGCGCCGAAGCAGACTGCATTGTCAGAAATGCAATCGCTAAGAAAAGTTGCCAGATTTTGCTTGTCAAAATAGTGCGCATGAACGAGCCACATATTTGGGATCAATGGATTATAATGACGGATTCATTTCGATACTATCAATTATTCATGAAGGAATATTTAAAAATAAACGTAGTAAGAGATAATATTCATACCAAAAGAGAGGGTCAGCCTCAAGGAGAAGTCTTCCGTACTATCAGGCACCAAAGGCTTCTAAGGTGTTAATAAATATTGTGCGACAGCCTTTAAGTCGTTCCAGCTCATGTATCCGGTGCTATGCTCTACTACCTCACTCATACTGCCGCCAAACACATCGCCATCATGTTTGATTCCGGTCTGTAAGGCGTAGGCAAGATCATCCTCAGTCCAGCCATTTTCCTTTAGATTAGCCGCCGTGATAGCAGGAACCTTATTGTTGTTAGCATCATAACCACCAGCAAAAGTCTCTTGACTGTTCAAAGCGCCAAAAAGATTCCTTGGTGTATGGCAAGCGCCGCAGTGTGCGGCTACCTCAACCAGGAATTTTCCTCGATTGAGCTGATCGACTGACGCTGAATTCGCCACTGAAGCAGATGGGCTAAAAAACATGGCTCGCCATAGCTTTAAACCTTCACGAAAATTGAATGGAAACCTTATAGACTGCTCGGGGTCTGGTTCAGCGACTGGCGGTACGGTTTGAAACGCCACCCATAAATCGGCTACATCTTGATCAGAAAACTTCTCGTAAAACGTGTATGGAAAAGCCGGATAATACGGCTTTCCTTCAGGTGAAATACCTTCTCTTAGTGCTGTCGAAAATTGTTGAAATGTCCACGCCCCAATACCATGTTTCGGGTCTGAAGTTAGGTTTGGCGCACGAAAATCACCGAAAGGCGTGGTTAAAGGTTTTCCTCCTGCTAAGAATTTACCGCCGGAATCGATATCAGTATGACAAGCTATACACCCTGATATTCGCGCCAAGTATGCGCCACGAGCTGTATTTCCATTCATACCTTCTGAACTAAAACTTGGAGACAGGGGCAGCCAAAGCCTATATAGAAGCCCCCCCCCTAAAAGCAATAGAAGTAAGCAAAAGCTGTAGTAGCGGCGAGGCATTCCTGTCATTTCTCGATGCGGTATTTTTTATGGCACGAAGCACAGCTCTGCCCAATCATACGAAACAAGCCAGCGCTCGGTTTGGAAGCAAGGTGTTCATCACTCATGTTGTCTAGCCCCCGTTGCGCTCCCATTGCTGCTTGACCTTGGGCACCCATCATTCCCTGGCCTCTCATTTGCTCCCCCATGCGACCATTCATAGGGCCCGATTCTCCCATCATGCTATGGCCGGACATATGATTTGAATTACCCATCATGGTATTCCCCATACCATTTTCTGGTTCCACATTCTGATTGTTGGCAGCTCCATCGTGCAAGGCCTGCCCTAAGCGTTCTAGATTGCGTGCTAAGCGCTGAAAATTCTCCCACTCATTCCATATTTCAGCAGTCGCCTCGCTAGGCATATTTAAACTGCCATCGGGAAAAAGCTTTGTCATATGCTCGCCAGAATGATCTCGGATCAGAAGCGCATTCCTCTTTACAGTTTCAGCGTCGTATTCTTTTTGCCCTCGCATAATCGGTTTTAGCTCTTTCATAGCGCCTTTTAGATTATCCATTAAATCCATACGCTCTTTAATAATACCGGTCGCCCCGCCATGGCCATAAGCGACAGCTGAAATGGAAAAAATAACCAAAATTATAATCACTGCATTTCTGTTCATGAACTCGTACCTAATCAATTTTCCACCAAGCGTTAGTTGAAGCTTACGCCTATAAATCACTTAATTTAATCTCTCTAGTTAACTACGAAAATGCCTTCAGGTGAAGCAAAACCAAACTAGCGGGTCGTTTCTCACTATAGTAAACACAAGAATTGCATATGTTGAGGTCTATTTATACATAAGGTGTCAGACAGACAATCGTGTGCGTCAGCACGATTATGTTTATACTCTCGAATATACTCTACCGATCATTACCCGGCTTGCTGGCCCTGACCACAGTCCGAAACTTATATAAGGCAAAAACCTAGTATGACCATCGACGCAAAAACGGTCTCGGCAGTACCCACCAATATCATCACCGGCTTCCTCGGTGTCGGAAAAACTTCTGCGATTCTGAACTTACTCAAACAAAAACCCGATAACGAACGATGGGCGGTACTCGTCAATGAATTTGGCGAAATTGGTGTAGACGGCAGTTTTTTTCAAGGTCAGAGCTCTCAAGAACAAGGCGTATTTATCAAAGAGGTGCCAGGCGGCTGTATGTGCTGTGCATCGGGCTTACCGATGCAAATTGCCTTAAACCAATTGCTTTCGCGCGCTAAACCAGACCGTTTGTTGATAGAGCCAACTGGGCTAGGCCACCCAATAGAAGTCTTAGAAGTACTGTCGGCAGAACACTATCAACAAGTACTCTCCCTACAAAAGACCCTCACATTGGTCGATGCACGCAAGCTAAGCGATGAGCGCTACACCCAGCATGATACCTTCAATCAACAGATATTGATTGCTGATATGATCATTGGCAACAAAAGTGACCTTTACCAAGACGGAGATGAAGCACAACTCACCCAATATATTAAGAAAACAATGGATAAAGCCCCTCCTGTTGTACTAACAAGTTATGGAAATATCGACATCGCACTTTTGAATGGGCCGACGTCTTCAGTGGTAACAGCCAAACATCACCATCATGAATCTGACGCACCTAGATTACTCATGGACTCGCCTATTCCGGAAACAGGATTTTTAAAAGCAACAAATAAGGGAGAGGGCTACGAAAGTATCGGCTGGCGCTTTTCGCCAGATAAGACCTTTAGCCATGCTGCACTTTTCAACTTCTTGAGTGGAGTCAATGCTGAACGAATGAAAGCCGTGTTTATCACTGACGAGGGAGTATTCGGCTATAACCTAACAACAGATGCCTTAACCGAGGTAGCACTGGATGAATGCCTGGAAAGCCGAATTGAGATTATTGGCAAGGGCTTAGCCTCTGATATCGAAACTGAACTGTTGGCTTGCATGTCAGAGCTCAACTAGTCTTTTCGAAAACGCTCTTTTAGATAATTTAAAGTACTTTGACCCCTTAAGGTCGCATCGGCGTGATTCGATTCATTAACCAAGCTATTCGCTATCAGAGGATTTTCCTAAGTGCTTGCTAACCACAAAAGCCAGATAGCCAACAAGGGGTCTTGGAAAGTCATGCGCCATCCCTTCTATCTCGCGGAATTCAGCACCTTCAATCAGTTCAGCATTTTTTCTTCCGAACTTGATAGGAATGAGCCGATCTTCGGCACCATGAATAATCAAAGTGGGTACATTGACTCGCTGTGTAATCTTTTTGGTTTTCTTAGTCGCTACAATCGCAGAAAGCTGTCTTTTTGTACCGTACTTTTCAGCATCACGCGCCAGAGCTTTCCGGAGTCGAGATTCTAACTCTTCTTGCTTTGGCGGGTGAGTCCTGCTGCTAATCAAACGGACGGTTTCCATTTTCAGGTCTAGCTGTTCTTCTTCGGCAGCCTGGCTCGACTTAAGCAAATGAAGCCCCAGCTTCATATTCCAAGGCATCACTAAACCACGACTATCTGCCGTAGACATGATCGAGGTTAAGCTAATAATACGATCATGATAAATACCAGCAATGATTTGAGCGATCATGCCACCCATTGAAGCTCCGACAATATGGGCCTGTTTACACTTTAGGTGGTCAAGCAGACAGACCGCGTCGTGGGCCATATGATATAGATCGTAGGGTGCGTCTATCTTCAAGCCAAACCAGTTTGCCAATACCTGTTTCAACACACGAGGAGCTGCATAGTGATCAAACTTGGTAGAAAGGCCAATATCGCGATTATCAAATCGGATAACGTAATAACCTTCTTCAGCAAGCAGATGACAGAACCGGTCAGGCCAAACAATCATCTGGGCACCTAAACCCATAATCAGAAGTACGGCAGGCCTTTTAGGGTTTCCGAAGGTCTCGTATTCAATACTTACATCGTTACATACAGCTTTAGGCATGGTGACAGCACGGAGGAAAAAACAATAACAATGGGTTTAAGTTTAGATGCCGATCGGAGATACGATGTGAAGGTTTTGTGTCAGTTCGGGCAATACAATTCGGTGGCAATGACCAGTTTGCCTTAGCGAGTTTCACTTGATATTTGTTCATATTGGGAATATATTCCCAATATGAACAAAGAAACGTTAAGCTACAAAAACACCTTAAGCCAATGTGTCATCTTTATGATGAAACCTTTGGTGCGCATACTCCTGAGGTCAGGAGTCGGTTTCTCTGACTTTGCCGAATGGGTAAAACATGCCTATGTGGCCGTTGCAGAAGAAGAGTTCACTGTCGATGGAAAGCCCCAGAGCACCTCTAGAATTTCGATTTTAAGCGGACTTCATCGAAAAGAGGTTGCACGAATTCGTAAAGAACTTGATGAAAGCAAGATTCCCACCACAACCACACCTGCCAACCGGGCAGAGAGAGTCATTAACGCATGGCTTAGGGAGCCGGCTTATAGCCGCGATCAAAACGCACCGCTAGACCTCCCTTTTAGCTCGAGTAACGCTGACACACCAAGTTTTGAGTCTTTAGTCAAAGAATATAGTGGCGATATTCATACAACGACCTTACTTGAAGAACTTACCCGTTTAGGTGCAGTGGAGAAACTTGAAAATGAACACCTACGGCTAAACCAATCCGGCTATATCCCGATACCCGAAAGCCTTGATCAGATTGAAGTCGCCGCACAATCAGCACACGATTTAATATCCACACTAAGCAACAATTTAAATCCAGATTCAGACGAACCTCGCTTCCAACGATCTGTTGCTTACTTGCACCTATCAAGTGACTCTATTCAAGAATTTAAACAATACAGCAAAAAAGAAAATGAAAAATTGTTGCTCAAGCTGAATAAGTGGCTTGCACAGCACGACATGCCATTAGCCGAACAAAAACACGCTTCCAATCAGTACAGAGCGGGAGTTGGAATTTATTATTTCGAAGAGCTCAACAATAAATCGAGCCAAGTTTAAAGGACCAACTGCAATGGACATTCAACATAAACTTAAGCCAAGTTTGTTTCTTCTCACCTTGAGCTTACTGTCATCTGTTTTCGTTGGCTGTAGTGAGTCCGAGAATGATGGCGGAATTACCGGAACGGGCGGCCCTCTGGAAAGCTACTTAAAGCACGGAATTGCTTCGAATAACCAGAACCCTAGCTATTGCGATATTTGCCTCGATGCCCCCGTACTCGAAAGCGATGGAAGTGCAGATGCCTCTTCTGACGAGTCAAGCGATAGCTACTCCCGAACTAATACTCAAGAAACAGGAGTCGATGAACTCGACTGGCTTAAGACCGACGGAAACCTGATATACAGCTACAATGGAGGTTCCGACATCAATATATTTGAATTATCGGAACAGACAGGTAAACACGAAGCGCTCAATACCATTACCCTCTCTACTTCACGTCATTACTTACAGGGCTTGTATCTGGAAGAAACACTCGAAAACAAAAAACTTATTTCAATCGCTAACGAATACGCTCAAGTCTATAGCGACTACTTCTGGCACTGGAGTGATAGCCGTATCAGTATTGATATGTATGACGTGGAAACACCTGAATCCACCATAGACAAAACCACATCTATACAGATAGAGGGTCAGTATGTCAGCAGCCGAAAAATCGGCTCAAAGCTCTATATCATTAGCCAATACAGTGCCTACCTCGACGACTATGTAATCTATCCCTATGAAGAAGATGATATTAGCCGTAACGAGTCATTAATCAGCAAGGCCACATTAGAAGACCTACTCCCAAGCGTCACCTTAAATGGCCAAACAAAGATTTTACTAGGTGAAAATGATTGCCATATTCCTAACGAGCCAGAAGATTCAACACAACCTACCCTGGCTATCGTTACTAAAATCGACCTTGGCGCTTCACATGATATGGCGCTTTCAGATATAAAATCCAGCTGCATCGCCGCCCCCATTGCCACAATCTACGCATCATTGAACGCCGTGTATATGGTAGAAAATGAATACAGTTACGAAAACGCAAATGATTCATCTTATAGCAGTACGGTCTACAAGCTAGACTATTCGGACAATGGTCTAGAGTTTGCTGGAAGCGTAGCCCTAAGCGGCCAAGTAGGCTGGAATGAACAGTTCAGACTTAGCGAGTATCAGGATCATCTGCGAGTCGTGACCACTGACCATTCCAGCACAGAGAGAAATATACATCGGCTACATACCATCAATATTGATGATACAGAGCTGAACCTGAATGCAACAATCCCTAATGAATCGGCTCCGGAAGCTATCGGAAAACCAGGAGAGTCAATCTACAGTGTTCGATTTGACGGTGACAAAGCTTATATCGTGACCTTTAGACAAATCGACCCATTTTATGTACTTGACTTATCTAATCACGACTCTCCTCGCGTCGCAGGTGAATTAGAACTGCCCGGCTTTTCAAACTACCTTCACCCCTTCGGCGATACACTTGTCTTTGGCCTAGGCCGCGGCTCGGAAGGTGGCGTCGCAACAAATAATATCAAACTCGCACTGTTTGACGTGAGCGATATGAGCAACCCGCTATTAGTGAATGAAGTACTGCTTGAAGGCGACACATCATATTCTCCTGCCGAATACACTCATACGGCCTTAAGTATCTTACCCGGCAACGATGAACACTCATGGCGTCTAGGTTTTTCAGCGAGCATATTAGAGGACTGGCAGTGGCAAAAAGACGCCTACTATCTTTTTGAGGTCAGAGATACTGAACACCCTGAGGGTGCTAGTCTAAATCAAGCCGGAAGCATAGTCGGTAGCGAACTCGGCACCGGGCAGTCAGGTAGTTATTACTATTCATCCTACGACCGAGGGGTTCTCACTGGCACTCACGTTCACTACTCTCATAGAGGATACTTGATCACAGAATTGTGGGATGACCTGGCTAACCCCGCTGACTGAATGAAACCCTTTTTTAAGCTTGTCGAAGCGTCAAGCTTACTTAGATGTAGGTGCAAACATTACATTTTCGACGCTACGTTTTGCCGGTTGATAAGTGTTCACTTTATGCTCGGCAGGGTAACCGATCGAAAGACCGCATAGCAGTTTATAGTCTTCTTCTATATCGAAATGCTTTTTGATCGGACTTGCCCAAGTGGCAATAGCGGCTTGAGGACAGGACCCCAACCCTTCTTCTACGGCAGCGAGCATGAGTGATTGCATAAAGATACCGGCGTCCAAAGCACTATAAAGACCAAGTTTGTCATTGATAAATATAAAAATTGCAGTGGGCGCACCAAAAAACTCAAAATTCTTTTGCATTTGCGCCTCACGTGCCTCGTAGTCACTTCTTTCAATGCCCAGTGTTTCGTATAGCCCCATGCCACAATCAAACTTGCGTTTCTTAAGCTCATCAGGGTAACTGACGTCGGGGTTATAATCGCCGTCGGGCAAAACACCACTTGTTAACCCCTGCCAAATTTTGCTTGGTAACGGAAGGCGCTTAATCCGGCTAGCTTTGGCGAACTTGCTAGATAATTCGTCAGCTATCTTATTTTTTGTGCTACCGCTAGCAATTGCAATTCGATAAGGTTGAGAGTTACCTCCACTGGGTGATAGCAATGCTTTGCTGATAACGCGCTCCAAGACATCATCCGGAATACTTACAGGTGTGAATTGACGAATGCTACGGCGCGTCTTCAAGGCTTCAGAAAGTTTCATAATTCGTCCTCATGTACCAATATTTCGAAGGTGTGTATGCAAGTATAAGCACGGGCTATTGGTTTATATATAACCTATAATGAAAGATACTATTGCGTTATCTGCAACTTCTCCCAGAAATGCACGTTAATGACACGCAGAAGAAGCTCGTCGTAAATGACGTATTATCGGTTTATCAGGCGGTCAAGGCAGGTATGGGAATCTCTATGCTCCCCAGTTATCTTATCGAAGAGGACATTAAAGCCGGGAGACTCGTCGAACTGTTCTCAGGACAAAAGAATACCCCCATGAAGTTTTTTTACTGTTCCCCTCAACTGAGTTTATGCCTTTAAAGTTACGCGTTTTTATAGATTTTATGTTAGATCAATTTGTCGATGCGTCTTAATACTCAAGGTGAGTGTCAGCTTGGCCAGATTCGATTAAAAGGTTGACGCCGCAATGTCGAATACCGGTTCGAGAAAAAAGCTTCGAATTCCAAACTACTCAAAACAGCAAGATGAGCAAATCAGCCGAGTTTGACCTCATTCACTTATCAACAGTCACCATGAGATATCGCTGCCAAAATACCTTTCATTGCCACATCTCTAACCCTGTCTATACTGAATACAAAAAGAACAAGCCATTCCTTCAATCAAACGGCCTTCAATATGTTTCGCGATGCAACAATACGTCTAAAAGTAATATCTGGATTTGCCCTATCCACA
This sequence comes from Oleiphilus sp. HI0043, assembly GCF_001634935.1. NCBI lineage: Bacteria > Pseudomonadati > Pseudomonadota > Gammaproteobacteria > Oceanospirillales > Oleiphilaceae > Oleiphilus > Oleiphilus sp. HI0043. The sequence goes on from NZ_LWEY01001267.1 coordinate 10,350, forward strand.
CTCGTTATCCTTTTGGTTGGACTGATCGGTTTTAATGGTATTAGTAAGCTATCAGATAACCTATCATTTATCGTGGGTCCAGCATGGGACAGCGCTGATGGAGCGATGGAGGCAGAAATTGGTCTGGAAGCTCAAATGCTTGCAGTAGAGAAAATCTTTCAAGGTTATCATTACGATAAAGGGCTAGAGTCAATCAAGGAAGCCCAACAAAGCACCGATGAAGCGATAGATCAGCTCCGCGATGCAGGGCTCATGGACGCCACTCAAATCGAAAATTTTTCCTTAAACAAAAGTCAGTATAAAAAGCTGCTCGAAGAAGTGCTAAAAGAGTATAAAGACTTTGCCTTCTTAAAATATCAATATGATGAAAATGCAGAAAAATTCGTCAAACTAAGTAGCGAAATAGAAGCAATCGGAGATTCAACGGTCGAACAACTAGAAAAGTCCCCCTCTCAATTAGTCACATGGGATACTGGCCTAGATAATATGTGGTTGGCTGCCGATGGCGCAATGGAGTCTAGTATCGGCTTACTCTCTGGTCTCTACCATATGGCTCGTTTTATCGCAAAGAGCGAAGAGCATAGTGCCGCACAATACAATCTGAACGAAGCGCTCGCATTCCAAAAAGAAGCAGCAAAGGAAATGTTCAGTACTGGTGCATTCAAATTAAATGCAGGAAGCAAATGGCAAAACCTTAGTTATGAAGAGGCCTACACAAAACACTTAGACAAACATGAAGAACTAACAAAAAAGCTGTTTGCAGCAACTCACGCATATCAAACAACTCATATCAAATACATCACAATTGCTGACCAACTCCTGGTGCAGTTGGGTAAATTTGAAGAAAGCGGAGATCGAGTAGTTGAAAATGAAGTCGATGTCATTAATCAAATTCAACAGGCGACACTAAGCGTTATGACGATGACTGCAATTGGCGGCGTCGTGGTTGTGATTATCTTCTCTTTACTTCTACTGCGCTCAATCCTCAGCCCCTTAAACGAAATTAGCACGCGAATTGAAGACATAGCACAAGGAGAAGGAGACCTCACACTGCGTCTCAACATGGAGTCAAAGGATGAACTCGGCACCCTAGGAAATCACTTTGACAGCTTCCTTGATAACATCCATAACATTATTAGCCAGGTATCTAGTCGTTCTGTAACAATGTCGGCAGAGATCACGGAAATGGACAACGTTGCTCAACGAACAAATGAGAGTGTAGACGAACAAAGACGTCAAACAGACCTAATCGCTACAGCCATCAATCAGATGTCCTCAAGTGGTCGAGAAATTGCTCAAAATACCGAAAATGCGGCGAGAAGTGCGACCGAAGCGAAAATTGTCAGTGAAGAAGCCGAACAAATTGTCACCGAAGCAATCTCGACTATCGGCAGTTTATCAGCTGAAATTGAGGATGCCACAGGCGTCATCTCAACACTTGAAGATGAGGTCAATCAAATTGTAAACGTCCTCAACGTGATCGTTGGAATCGCGGAACAAACAAACCTCCTTGCTCTCAATGCCGCAATCGAAGCTGCGCGAGCAGGTGAGCACGGTAGAGGATTTGCTGTTGTTGCTGATGAAGTTAGAGGCTTGGCAGGACGCACTCAACAAAGCACAGAAGAAATACAAGAAATGATTGATCGACTCAAAAGTGGATCACAGAGAGCCGTCGAAGTCATGACACGAAGTAATGAACAAAGTCAAAGTACCGTTCGTCAAAGTGAACAAGTACAACGATCACTTAACCAAATTGCTTCTTCGATTTCAGTTATAAATGAGATTAACCAACTAGTAGCAAGCGCTTCAGAAGAACAGTCATGCGTGTGTGAAGAAATGGAGAAGAATGTTCAAACGGTTGTTGAAGTCGCCACCACGACCAGCGAGGGCATGGAACAAACTTCTGCAAGCTGCCAACAAGCAAACCAACTAAATCAGGATTTGTCCGACTTAGTTAACCGCTTTAAGGTCTGAGCAAGCTTATTCAATTGCTCAATAAAAAGGAAACTGATAGTCACTGCTGTATCATATTTTTTTAATCGTTCTATGTATACGAATCGATTAACTAGGTCTATATAGGAAACGCAAAGACACAGCAGAGATTAGGTTTACTACTCACCTAAGTCGAGACAAGTAGATCTCATAAATTTCAGAGGGACTATAAACCAAACCGCTTACATTGGTTAAAATTAGATCCCTCCGTCGCTTTTTGACTACTGCATGCTTTGTATTTGTACGCCGTGTAGATATCGACCCGATTCGATCTGGGTTGTTCGTACAACCGTCGCCTTGCTAACCAAGTCGGGCACTATTCCCATCTCTGAGCGGATACAGGCCTCAATACATTCACCTGCGTTAATCGCCCTATCAAGTTCAACTTGCATGCCATTTACACTAAGATCGAGGCAAGTGCCCTCAATATAGTTTCCAGTATCCAGTTTTACCTGGATAGGCGTGTCTAGCTTCATACGGATATGGTCACGTTTCTCATCATAATTTCTAACATTGATCATAGATAATTCCTCAACAACTGGATGCAGGACTGCTCAAGGCCTAAAAGTCAGACTCTTGAACCAACACTAAATATTAATCAAAGGTCGTACCGTAAAAACAGATACTTCTTACCATCAACACCTTGCGGCACACTTCTAGAATTTGAATAAAGCAAGGCACTAATAATTGGTCAAAAAAACGGCAATGATCATCCGAGTGGGAATTGGCGTCTGAGTAAAGTGCCTCTCCCCCTTTATTTCTCTTCTCATTGACATTACTGGTAATGACATTAGGATACTTAGCCTGAAACGTATCACCATCCTAAAAGAGTATTATCACACATGAAAAAATTCTGGCTCATGCTACCTGTGCTGTTTGCACTAGCTTTAAACGCCACGCACGTCGATGCCAAAAAGTTCGGCGGCGGAAAGTCGTTTGGAAAGCTATTTCAAACCAAGCCTTCTCCTGCTAAAAAAGCTGCGCCAAATAATTCAGGAGCTGCAAAACAGAAAGCGCCGGCCAAGGGCGGTATGGCGAAAGGTTTAATGGGTGGCCTTCTCGCTGGTGGCTTAATTGCAGCTTTAATGGGTGGAGCATTTGAAGGCATTCAAATCATGGATATAATTCTGCTCGCTTTGGTGGCCTTTATTCTGATTCGCTTATTTAAAGGTATGATGCAAGCTAAAGCAGCCTCCATGGAGCCTCAACCAGCTTATTCTACAAATCAATTCAGACAAGAGAGCCAAACAGACGCCCAACCAAGCAAGTTCTTGGCGGGTCAGTTTCCTCAGTCATCTTCCGGCAATCAGCCAACAGCTAACCAGAACAACGATGCTACCTTTAATGAAGAGCAAACTTCAGGGTTTGGTTCGTATAATGATGTACCTTATAACCTGCCTGCAGACTTTGATATCAACAATTTTTTGGCCGGCGCTCGTGAGCATTACCGTACCATCCAGCTAGCCTGGAATGAGAATGATCTAAGTAAAATTGAGGAGTACGTTAGCTCAGAGTTGTTTTCCCATTTAAAAGAAGAACGTGCAGCGCTTGAAGGTGAACAGCACACGAATGTGCTGTTTATTGATGCCCAGATCGTCAGAGCTGACCAATCAGCAGGCTTGGCAGAGCTAAGCATTCAGTTTAGTGGGCGCTATAGTGATGAAACCGAAGGAGTTGAAGAGGATATTACAGATCTTTGGCACTTAACCAGAGACACCCGCGATAACAATGCGCCTTGGTTAATCGTAGGAATCGAAAACTAAGCTATAGTTTCTAACAACTTCCTGACCATAAAAGCAGCTTACATACAACTGCCATAGGATCTTTATGTTTAGAATTTTAGTGCTGATCGTATTTTTAATTTCATGCCTGGTGGCGTTTATAAAGGCTGATAAATGGCCACGATGGAAACAACTTACAGTTATTTTCATCCCGACGATTATGCTATTCTGCTTTGCTTTAGTGCTTGAAACTTTAAACTGACCCTTTGGTTTTTCATTAAATATAATACGCTTATAAAGGTAGAAAGTGAGCCTGTTTTTATACTGCAGCGAGAAAGGCTTAACGTGGTTGCGAGAAGGGAAGCTACCTTTCTTAGAAGCCTCATCATTGATGGACCCATTCGTTAGCAATGAAGCCCTTAATCATCAGCCTGATGGGTCAATCGCTGTTTCAGATGAAGAGTTCAGAGTTGAATTGAAAGCTCAATTCGCGGCGCTACCAGAGTCTTTATCAAGCCTGATGAGCTTTGAGTATTTTGAAGAACAATCCCAAAGCAAACGAGCCAGTATTGAAGCACAAATAAGACAACGTTCTGTACCGCAAGTGAGTACAGTGTCGGCTAAACAACAGAAAAATCTAACACTGCTATGCTTATCTGAAAGAGCAGATAACTCGCTACTCTGGCAGTATCAAGCGGCTAATCACCGAGGTATGGTCATCGAACTAGACCAAACTCATGAGTTTTTTACCGCCCCTCAATACCGAGATGCCCCTCAAATGTTTCAGCCAGTGAAGTATAGTGCAGAGCGTCCGTTAAAGCTGAAAGACTCACATCCTTTCATTTCACTATTTCACCGTAGTGAACACTTTTCTCATGAGCAAGAGTGGCGCTTATTACGGCCGGCATCAGTGAGTGACAAGCTCATAAACGTCGATGAACTCAGTATTCACCTTCATAAAATCCCCAATACGGTGATCAAGTCCGTCACCTGCGGGGCAAATATGACAGCGGAACTAAAAAAAGCGCTCGTTAACCTCTTGAGCACTGACTTACGCTACCGACATGCTGAGCTTATGGAGTGCCGGCTGGACCCCGGCCAATATATACTCCATCGCACAGCCATTGATTGAGATAAAGTCAACTTGAACTAAGCGACCTTAACTTGCTCAGCTGCTTCCTGGTTAGCCATATACTCTTCGTAAGTGCCTTGAAAATCTATCAAGCCCTGGTCTTTAATTTCGATGACGCGTGTTGCCAGTGATGAGACAAACTCTCGGTCGTGGCTAACAAAAATCAAAGTGCCATCAAAGTTTTTAAGCGCTTCGTTCAGAGCTTCAATGGCTTCCATATCCATGTGGTTGGTCGGCTCATCCATAATCAGAATATTTAGGTCCTGCATCATTAACTTGCCAAACAACAAGCGGTTTTTCTCACCACCTGAGCAGACTTTGGCTTTCTTGTTAACGTCATCTTCGGTAAAGAGCATTCGACCTAACATACCGCGAACCATTAAATCGTTATGCTTTGCAGTACGCCACTGAGACATCCAGTCAAAGAGGTTTAGGTCACTGTCGAAATCTTTCGTGCTGTCCTGCGGGCAGTAGCCTAATACGGCATTTTCAGCCCACTTTACTTCACCCGTATTGGCTTGAATCTCATTCATCAAACAACGTAAGAAAGTTGACTTCCCCACCCCGTTCTCACCAATCACCGCAAGCTTTGCGCCCGCTTCTAGAATCAGGTCACCACCCGAGAAGAGTGTCTCACCGTCAAAGCCATGACCTAAGTCTTCCAGCACCAAGGCTTGGCGATGCAATTTCTTATCTTGCTTGAAACTAATGGAAGGTGTTAAACGGCTAGACGATTTGACTTCATCTAGCGTTATCTTATCTAGCTTTTTAGCACGAGAGCTGGCTTGTTTAGCTTTCGACGCATTGGCTGAAAAGCGGTTAACAAAGGCTTGAAGCTCATCAATTTCGGCACTCTTTTTAGCATTCTCGGCAAATAGTTGCTCACGTATTAGTGTTGAGGCTGCCGTAAAGGCTTCATAGTTGCCCGGGTAAATACGTAACTCGCCATAATCGATATCCGCCATATGCGTGCACACAGAATTCAAGAAATGGCGATCGTGCGAGATGATAATCATCGTACATTTTCGCTCATTCAAAACCGTACCGAGCCACTCAATGGTATGAATGTCCAGGTTGTTGGTCGGTTCGTCCAAAAGCAAAATATCAGGGTTCGCGAACAAAGCCTGAGCTAATAACACTCTTAACTTCCAACCTGGTGCAACTTGTGCCATCAAACCAAAGTGGAATTCTTCAGCAATACCCGCTGATAGTAATATTTCCCCGGCTCGACTCTCCGCACTGTAGCCGTCCATCTCCGCAAATTGCGTTTCCAATTCAGCGACCTTCATGCCATCTTCTTCAGACATTTCAGGTAGGCTGTAGATACGATCACGCTCTTGTTTCACTTTCCACAGCTCAACATCACCCATGATCACTGCATCGACAACGCTGTACTCTTCGAAGGCAAACTGATCCTGGCTTAGTACACCGACCTTTTCACCTGGTGTTATAGAAACGTTACCGGACGTTGGTGTTAACTCACCACTCAGGATTTTCATAAAGGTTGATTTACCGCAACCATTAGCCCCGATTAAACCATAGCGATTACCGTTACCAAATTTAGCTGAAATGTTCTCGAACAAAGGTTCAGCACCAAACTGCATGGTGATATTAGCGGTAGAAATCAAGAGAGCGTCCTAGGTATTTGAAGGTGAGAGGCTCAGCTTGAATGTCTTTCAATCGGTTTTAGCAAAGAGTGACAGAAGCTTAAGCACAAAGGGGCGCGAACTATAAAGACTTGGGGCTAGAAAGTCGAGACAAATTGACTATAAAACATACAAGACTGTCGAAGTAAGCCTGGCCGTTACTCCTGTTCTGCATCCACACCATAATGTCTACGCATAAGGTAGGCATAAGCTGTAGTAAATGCGGCTTCTTGCATCACTTTCAGGCCTGTTTCTTCAAAAGGTACCGGGATAGGGTTTTTCTTAACAGCTGCTTTGATATCAACTGGGGTTATCAAGCGAACATCGACTCCATCAATCAGTTCAATTGCAGCCTCCATTTTGAAACCAATCGCACCACCGGCAAACTTACCTTTTGTCGGTCTCTCTCGAATAATTACGGTATCTATTTGATAGTCTGTCATCAGTTTGGCAAACGTAGCCTGAAAGTACTTTAGACTATGGCTCTTCTCTAGCGTCACTTTTCTTACGCGACAGTCAGGGATATCGAATATCTCATCATCCATGGACAAGAGACAAATAATCGCATCACTACCCTTTAATTCAACACCACATACTTTCATAACTAAATCTCAATATTAGGAATGGCTGCATTGTAGGTAAATCTGCACGCTAATGAAATGATCAATAGCTGTTGGCGTATAGATTTCATGACAGATCAAGTAAAGCCCGGAATTAAACAGCCTAGCGGTGTCATATATCAAGTTCAAGATAAAGCCGCTACACTGCACGCCATTTTCCCACTATCAATAATCGAGATATCCATGAGCTTTCAAACCCTAGGTCTTTCCCCTCAATTATTGACTCATCTGCTTGAGCTCGGCTACCTTGACGCAACGCCTATCCAACAAGCAGCTATTCCTGAAGTTCTCGCCGGCCACGATGTGATGGCTGGGGCACAAACCGGTACGGGCAAAACCGCAGCCTTTGCCCTTCCCATTATTCAAAAACTTATTGATGCTCAAAACACCCTTAAGCCAATTAATGACAACATTGAAGAAAGCTCCTGCCAGTCACCCAAAGCCTTAGTATTAACACCTACACGAGAATTAGCACTACAAGTATTCAATAGCATAAATACTTACAGCCACAACACAAATATTCAGTCAGCTATCGCCTATGGCGGCGTTAGCTTGAACCCACAAATACAAGCTATCAAAAAGGGGGTGAGTATTGTGGTGGCTACACCTGGACGTTTACTCGACTTGCTCATGAAGGAGTGTATCGACTTAAATCACATTGAGTTCCTAGTATTTGATGAAGCAGACCGTATGCTAGACATGGGTTTCATTAATGATATAAATCGTATTTTGAGGGGCATGCCTAAACAGCGGCAAACCCTGCTATTCTCTGCAACCTTCGATCAGGCTATTTTCGATCTGAGCAAAAAATTATTAAAAGACCCCAAGCTCATTGAAGTCGATGCTCGCAATACCGCCGCTAAGAAAGTTGAACAAATGGTCTACACCGTCGACAAGGATCGCAAGCGCGAATTAACGTCTTACTTAATTGGCTCTAAAAATTGGCAGCAGGTACTCATCTTTACACGCACCAAGCAAGCCGCTGACGAGCTCTCCAAAGAAATGATCAAGGATGGGCTCAAGACGGCAGCTATTCATGGTGACAAGTCTCAAGGCGCTCGTGAGCGTGCACTGGAAGACTTCAAGCAAAACAAACTACGCGCCTTAGTTGCAACGGATGTCGCTGCTCGAGGGCTGGATATTGACCAGCTCAAGTATGTCATCAATTACGAACTACCTTACGTTGCGGAGGATTATATTCATCGCATAGGGCGCACCGGCAGAGCTGGCCAAGAAGGCCTGGCAATATCGTTGTTAAGCTTAGGTGAAGAGTATTTACTAGAAGAAATTGAAGCCGTGCTTGATGAACGTTTGCCGCAACAGTGGTTACCCGGCTATGAACCTGATTTAACAAAAGAAGTTAAAACATCGAAAAAGAATTCCCGCACCGCTCAGAAGAAACGTCGAAAAGATAGAGCGTACGGTAAGAAACGAAAGTAAGAGGAAAAAGGAGCTGTGTCAAAACCTAGCGTTGAGATAAACCGCTAGTCGCTTTGATGTTCTAACACAGCTTATTAGGAAAGGCCTTGCCTAAATAAGATAAGTAACTGGTAGTTATTTAACCGTGACCACTGGTCACAAGTCAAGTTAGAAGTGCTAAAAAGAGGCCAAATGGGGAGAAAAGGTTTATCCCATCTGTGGGATGATATAAAAAACGCGTACCAACTTATCCCCTACACAGGAAACAGTTCAATACGCGTCTTTTTCGCAATGCGATATTACATCGCAATGATCAAGGCTTAGACTTTCTGCAACCAGCCAAACTTATCTTCTGCCTTACCCCATTGAATATCATTTAGTGCCTGGCGAAGTTTTAAGGTGGTTTCACCTGCCTCACCAGAACCTACTGTAATTTCTTCATCATTATGAATTAAGGTGCCAACAGGCGTTAATACTGCGGCAGTACCAGAAAGCGCGGCTTCGGTACCTGGCTTTTGTGCGCGTTCAATCAATTCACTTACCGTGAAATCACGTTCGCTCACGGTCATTCCCATATCGCGGGCAATCGTTAATATTGAGTCACGAGTAATGCCGTGTAAGAAAGAACTATCCAAGGCCTTAGTTATGATCTCGTTTCCATCAATCAGAATGAAGTTTGCTGCACCGGTTTCCTGTACATCACCATTCGGGCAGAAAAGCACTTGATCAGCATTGTTAGTGTTGCGTGCACGAGCAATTGGGCCTAATGCACTGGCATAGTTACCACCACTCTTAATCATTCCCATATGAGGAGCACAACGCATACCGTCTTCTTCTAGCAATAGCCTTAAGGGCTTAACGCCACCAGAAAAGTAATCACCTACGGGTGATAACAAAACATATAGAAGCGACGTCGCAGAAGAGACCGCGGCTTTTCCAATGCTTGGTTCCGTGCCGATATGAGTCGGACGAATATACATAGAACCTGGCGCTTCAGGTACGTCTTCTACATAAAGTCCGACGATTTCTTTAATCATATCGCCTAATTGTTCTTTGTTAATTTCGGGTAGGAATAATAAATCTGTACTCTGGGCCATACGCTGAACATTGGCATCCATACGAAAAATATTAATGCTGCCATCTTTATGCTTAAATGCTTTCAAGCCTTCAAAGCATGTACTGGAATAATGCAAGACATGGGCACCCGGGTGTAATTCCAGTTTATCGGATGAAATGATACTTGAAGAGGTCCAAGAATTGTTTTCGTAGCTTGCCAGTGCCATTTTAGGCATGAAAACGGTTCCAAATGCGGCCATTACTATTCCTAAGTCTGTAAATGGAAGCCTTGAAATAAGCTTCCGGAATCAATTTTGCTCGGTGTGAATTGCTTATCGCAGCGATATTTTTCAGCAGACTGCACTCAATTCATAAAATTCTGCCTAGTATAAACTACCTAGATCGCCAATCAATGACGATATATCAATAAAGTTGCAAGTATGGCCCTTCAAAAAAGCTCTACCCACCCAACAAGATGAGTATGCCCTAAGCTGGAGGCCACACACCCAGGAATCCAAGCTAAATGTCAAAGTCATGGTAGAATGTCGGCATAAACATTACACTGCCCACAGTTTAAACTCTCTAGCGCAAACAGCGCTCACCCAAGCAGGACTTCCGATGAAAAAAACTTATCAATTAGCTCACCCAAAAATCAAAGTGCCTCGCGTTGTCGACTCAGTAAAACATGACATCAGAAAGTTTCTCAAAAAGGAACGTAAGAAGCCTCTACCTTCTGGCACTAAATATTGGGGTTTTGATTGTAAGTTTGGTCAATCAGAAGAAGCGGCTGTGGAAATTCAGCTGCCCTCTTTGATGAGCCATATCGATGAACTGGTTGCGAATAACATTATGACTATCTACGTGGAAATCACTGCTAAAGCCGTTTCACCTGATGGCAATTCGATTCAACAGGAATATTAGACAGTAAACCCTAAGGCAGCGTGACTCAAAGGTAAAAAGAAATGATGAACACCAAGATATATAAAGCCGTCCACGGGCTTGCAGAAAAGCTAATGGCAGCAGCGAAAAAAGATGACCAAGAAACCTTTGATTCGCTCTACTCTGAACTCAAGGCGATCTGTCTAGATAATGAAGATACAGATAAGGATCACCCTGTTCAATGGGAAACATTAGCTGACTTTTCAGAAGACTTAAGCGATGCGATAGCCATTTATGAAAAGGCCCTAAAGAAGTCTGTCGATATTAATTCAAAAGACCATATGTCTTCAGTGGCATACTCAATGGCGACCTTGCAGGTCGAGCTCGGCCAGACTGAGGAAGCAATCAAAAACCTGCAAAACGCTAAAGTTAGCGCCAATAAAATTGAAGATGACTCACTTAAACGAGAGATCAACGAATTACTTGATTCCTTAGCAAGCCCGATGGAATAAGCATAACCGGGCACACTTTATTCGCCCTTAAGATAGTTTCAATAAGTACTTTTGTGGCGACACCCAGAACTCTACTGTTCTGGCAAAGCCCCTAAGTCATCAAACCATCATCCTTTTGTCACCAAACTGTCACTTCAAACATGAATAGTTTGTACATAAATTGTACAAATCCAAGTATGTATTGATATGACAAAAATCAAGGTGAGCATTGTTACTGAAACCTACTACCCTGAAGTAAATGGCGTTGCCAATACCTTGAAGTACTGGGTTGAAGGACTTCAAAATAAGGGTATCTACACTCAAATCATCAGACCCAAGCAGAATCCTGATGATGCCTCAGTGGAAAGTGATCAATGCGAGACCTATACAGTTGCCGGACTTCCTATACCGAGATACAAGGAGCTCAAGTTTGGCCTACCTTGTAAAAGGAAGCTAGTAAGTCTATGGAAGAAATCTCCACCTTCTGCCATTTATGTCGCGACCGAAGGCCCCCTTGGTCTTTCAGCTGTTCGTGCAGCTAAGAAACTGAATATTCCTATACTTAGCGGCTTCCATACTAATTTCCAGTCCTACAGTAAGTACTACGGCCTAGGGTTTCTCGAACCTTTAATATTTGGCTTCCTGAGGTATTTTCACAACCAGACACGTGGAACGATCGTGCCTACGAAAAAACAGCAGGAATGGCTAAGTCGAAAAGGGTTTGAAAATGTCAGTGTGCTCAGTCGCGGAATCGATTCTTCGCGGTTTACACCAAGTAAACGCTGTTCTCGCCTTCGTGAAAGATGGCATGTGACAGATGGGCAAGTCGTTTGCCTCTATGTCGGCCGAGTTGCAGGAGAAAAAAATATTGCCTTGGCTATCAAGGCCTATGAGAACGTCACCGCCACTCATCCGGACTGTGTTTTCGTCGTCGTTGGTGATGGCCCCTTAAGAAAAACCTTGGAAAGTGAACACCCTGGCATCCGTTTCGTTGGAATGAAAACGGGTGAAGAGCTAGCCAAGTATTATGCCTCAGCAGACCTTTTTCTATTTCCAAGCAAAACCGACACCTTTGGTAATGTTGTGACTGAAGCAATGGCAAGCAGGCTGGGTATCGTTGCATTTAATGACGCCGCTGCGAAGGAACACTTAAGCCATGGCAATTCGGCATATATCGCAAATTTAGACAATGACGAAGCCTTCATTCAATTGACTCTGGAAGCAATCGAAAGCTCTTCCGAGCTGGAAAAAATTCGTGAAAATGCCTATCAATTGGCACAAACAATTACCTGGAACAATATCGTCAATCAGTTCGTCAAAAAGTTACTCGAAAAGCCACCCTTAAGGCTAGGAGATGAGACACATGAATCCTCTCAAAACATCAACAGCATTTAATAAGCTCAATAGCTGGGATATTGCAGCTTGCCTGTACCTTAATCATTTTTGTCGCACTAAAACGGTTAACACCTTCTTTGCAATAATCAGCCGCTTAGGGGATGGTGTTTTCTGGTATAGTCTCGCGCTTGTCCTGCCAATCTTATATGGTGAAGAAGGTCTACTTTTATCAGGGTTGATGATAACGGCGGGCGGTGCTTGCCTACTGATCTATAAGCAACTTAAAAAGAAACTAGTAAGAGAACGACCATTTATCCGCTCAAAAGATGTCTATAAAGGCTGCGCACCTTTAGATCAATACAGCTTTCCTTCTGGACACACAATGCACGCGGCCTGCTTCTCGACTGTTGTGCTATGGCACCTGCCAGAGTTCGCTGTATTATTGGTACCCTTCTCTATTCTAATTGCCCTCTCGAGAATGGTACTCGGCCTTCACTATCCGACAGATGTATTGTGTGGCGCGGGATTAGGTATATTGCTGGCATCAATTGCAAACTACTTAAGCCCCGTACTCTTCTAAACCAGCGCTACTGGCCTTTACCTTATTCCTGCCAAATAGGCACATCGAAGGCCTGTAAGATCTTCCCTGTTTCGGCCAGAGGCAAGCCCACTACATTGCTATAGCTTCCGACAATCCCTTCAACAAACAATGCCGCTTTGCCTTGTATGCCATATGCACCTGCCTTATCCATTGGTTCACCCGTTGCGATATATTGCCTAATTTGCTGATCACTCAGCTTCATAAACGACACTTCTGTTGTCACAACATCAGCTTCAATTACCGCTTTCCCCTCAGATAACTTCGCCACAGCGATACCCGTTAGCACTAGATGATTTGTTCCTGATAAACGCTTTAGCATTTCAAATGCTACGCGTTCATTATCTGGCTTGCCTAGAATCGTGCCGTCTATCGTAACGGTCGTATCTGCAGCTAAAACTGTCTTTTCAGGATTAAAGCTGAGACCTGCTAAGGCTTTTTCTTTAGCCAAGCGCCTTACATAAGCGTCGGGCAATTCCCCTTCAAGTACTGACTCATCGATATCCATTGATGCACTATGATAAGGAACACCGATTTGTTCTAATAGTTCTCTCCGGCGACTGGAGCCAGATGCCAATAGCAAGTCTGCCATATTTTTTAAGATTCCTTCATAAATTGAATAGTAAACCTGGAATAATCGCTTCGGAAAGTATGACAAGCCTCGCTCCTTACGTAGCAGCGTCTTCAACGGAACGGATTGCTTTATCAATTGTTTATAGTCGGTTAAGCAGTAAAGGCGCTTTCTGAAAAATTGCTAGTTTTAACATAACAGTTCTCCAATAAATTTAGCCCTCTAAAAACGTTCAGCAAAGGTACTTTGTTTATCCTAAGAGTTTTTTTCTACTGAATATACAGTTATATAGTATTGCAAGTTACTTACAGCAACGGAAATTTTTTTGTAACTTTTGCTCTATAGAATATTTCGATCACCCTCAAAAAGCGCCAAGATAATAGGCAGTGCTCGATGCAGTCTTTTTCCGAGTAGTACTCACTACGAAGTAGTATGCCCCTAGGGTAATTTTTCGATAGAGCAGAGAGGGAAATGTTTCGTTAGTTGGTAAAACCATAATGTGACATTGAATATTGTTATCACGAATATTTAAAAGGAAGTCGGAATTAACCCCATCAAATCAATAAGCGTTATATCCATAACTATCGCATCAATCTTGCTATCTGCTTGTAGCACCATGCCTTCCCTAGGTGGTGGCGGAAGCGGTGTCGTTACTGGCAGTGCTGCTGGTGAAAGTAGCGTAGATAACAACACAGAACTCGAAAAGTGTGAAGAAACACTCGGCACACTGTCTATCTTTGAAGATACCTCACTACCATGGTGGGGAACTTACAAACAGCAATATCCAAGACTAGGAAGTACTGTCCCGGTCCTAAGACTCATGATTCAGCAATCAAACTGTTTTGTCATCGTTGAACGTGGCGCGGCAATGAATGCAATGAACCGTGAACGTCAACTAATGAATTCTGGTCAACTGCGCTCTGGTAGTAATTTTGGCGGCGGTCAAATGGTAGCAGCTGATTTTACACTTAGCCCCTCTGTCTTGTTTGCAGAAAAAACCGGCGGGTTTGGCGCAGTACTTGGCAGTTTCGGATCACTAGGCAAGCTTGCGGCCGGTCAAATGAGTTCAAATGAAGCCGAAACCAATTTAACGCTTATCGAAAACCGTTCTGGTGTTCAGGTTTCTTCGGCAAATGGTAGCGCTGAAAACAATGACTTCGGTTTCCTTGGCGGCCTATTTGGTGGCGGTGCTGCTGTCGGCGTAGGTGGATTTTCTAAGACTCCTGAAGGTAAGGTTGTTACCGCAGCCTTCGCTGACTCCTTCAATGAAATGGTTAAGGCTCTTCGCGTATACAAAGCCCAAACGGTAAAAGGCGGACTAGGTAAAGGTGGTCGTCTAACGATCGGTGGTGAAGACGACCCAATGCCCCAAGCAACTCAGCAATACACTGCACCTGTTGTCACCCCTGTCGTTGCTGCAGCACCTGTCGTTAATGTTAGAACACGTAATGTAAATATTAGCGTCGACAACTACGATGAAGACGCAATGGAAGATTACTACAAAGCACTTAAGCGCAGTGTGGAGCATATGGGAACATTTGCCTCAATGACTCCCCAGCAAATTGAAGCTATGAAGAATCACCCCGATATGCACGGTATGGGAGCACTCGCCATGTCAATGATTTGGGGAGGCCCGCATGTTTCTCAACTAGAAACTGCACAAATTGAACTCGAATCATGGCCTCAGCAAGCCAAAGAGCAAGCCTGGTCTGCTTATGGCAGCCGCATAATGAAGTACAACAAGATCTTTGAGCGTCACAGACAACGCATCATCTCAAATGGTGCCTACGATGATAGTATTTACCATCAGTTGAATGCGATTGAATTGGTTAATGAAGAAAATCTGTTCCGTTAGGCGCTAAGTTAGCCCATGCCTCCCAGACGTTTTAAGGGAGGCATGGTTCCTTATTTAAAGCTGTCTCCCCCTGATCCAATCAAAAGCTTCTTCCGTAACTTAAAAACCGGAACGGTTAATGCATTATCCCACTTATATTATTGAGTAGTGATAGGCTCCCTACCATGAAGACAGCTGACAAACAGGCATTTATAAAGGGCAACAAGCTACCTGAGTCCTATTTAACTCAGGCCTCAATTTGGTTTGACCCGCTGGTTAAGACTATTATCAAGCACCATAAAGGTGCACAAAAAACCATAATTGTTGGATTAAATGGTTGCCAAGGCTCTGGAAAGACTACTTTGGCAGACTACCTTTCCCTGTCGTTCCAGGCCGAAGGTTTAAAGAGTCTATCCATCTCTATCGACGACTTTTACCTTACGCACGACCAACGCCAGCACTTGGCACGCGACATTCACCCCATGCTTAAAACACGAGGCGTGCCCGGCACCCACGACCTAAATTTGGCCCTGAATACACTGCATGCACTAAAAAGTCACAACCAAGAGATCTCTATACCTCGATTCGATAAAGCTACCGATGATCGCTTTCCAGAATGCAGCTGGCCAAAAGTAGAAGCACCTTTAGATATAATTATTTTGGAAGGCTGGTGTCTGGGGATCCCCGCTCAAGCTGAGGAGCGACTTAAAGAAGCAATCAACAAACTTGAATCAACACAAGACGAAAGTGGCACTTGGCGACAATATGTCAACGATCAACTCTCAAGCCACTATCCGTCTTTATGGAATCAAATTGATTGCTTGATCATGTTACAAGCGCCAAGCTTCGACTGTGTATATCAGTGGCGACTGGAACAAGAAGAGAAACTTCGTCAGAAAAGCTCTTTTGATACGGATCAAACACACAGCAAAATCATGAGCCCTGAGGAAGTCGAAACATTTATTCAGCACTATGAGCGCCTGACTAGACATAGTTTAGATTGCCTTCCTGAGCACTGCCATCACGTACTGAATCTGGACAATTCACGAAAGGTTGTAAAGCACCTTATGCCTAGAGGTTTAGACATTTAAACTCTAGGACAAAGTTAGTTAAACTCTTGATTGAAGAGAATAGAGTAAAGGAGAATCAATATGAAGCAATGGTTAATATTTACTGATTTAGATGGCTCCTTACTAGACCATGAAAGCTATCAATATGCCGAAGCCAAAGCCTTGCTGGGGAAACTAAAGGCAGATCATATTCCTGTTATTTTTGCCACCAGTAAAACTCGTACCGAGGTGCTCAAGCTCAGAAAAGCAATCAAAAACCAGCAACCGTTTATTGTTGAAAATGGCGCTGCTGTCTTGATCCCTACGGACTATTTTCCCTGTAAACCAGAAGCTTGCTACGAGCAAAACGGATACTGGGTTTATGGCTTATCAGAAACACGTCAACACTGGCTCGGTATTCTCGAACAAGCCAAAAAGGATTTTCCGCAGCAATTTAACCATTTTGCAGCGATGAGCGAGCAAGCGCTTGCCGAGCTAACAGGGCTTAGCGTCGAGCAAGCCAAGCAAGCGAATGAGCGCGAGTACAGTGAGCCAATTCAATGGCTAGGCAATCATTCCGATAAGCAATCCTTCATTACTTATCTGGAAAATAAGGGAGGCACCGTTCTTCAAGGAGGGCGTTTCCTATGCTTGAACGGAGATCACGATAAAGGCCGAGCCTTATCTTGGCTGGTCAAACAGTTCATTAATTTTTCCATTCCCTGCGACTTAAAAACACTCGCAATTGGCGATAGTCTTAATGATGTCGCCATGTTGGAGCTTGCTGATAGAGCGCTCATTATCCGCTCTCCAGCTCACGCTCCACCAAGTTTAGCCCGTACTAGTGGCTACCAAGTTAGCGAGCATTGTGGCCCGAAAGGCTGGGCCCAAGGCGTAAACAACATTATCTACAGTTAGAGAGAAAATCATTATGGCTGATTTCTATCAAAACGGCATTGTCACCACCCTACACAACCTATCACGTCGCCCTCTGGATGATTTGGAAGATGAGTTAAGGGGCTTTAGTAAACAACGCCCCATGTCCTTGATTCTTCCATCTCTTTTCTCCGAACTCGAAGGTGAGGCACTACCCAAGATCGTCAGCCACCTCGAAGGTGCCGACTATCTATCAGAAATCGTTATTGGCTTAGATCGAGCTAACGAGGCGCAGTACCGGCACGCTTTAAAGTTCTTTGGCCAATTACCGCAACATCACCGCGTCCTCTGGAATGAAGGTCCACGACTCAAAGCGATTGATGCTGAATTACAAGCCTTAAACCTGGCACCAAAAGAGTTAGGAAAAGGACGAAATGTTTGGTACTGCATGGGCTACACGCTAGCGTCTGACCGATCTGAATCAGTCGCTCTGCACGATTGCGACATTGTTACCTATGACAGAGAACTATTAGCAAGACTGATCTACCCGGTTGCCAACCCTCGCTTCAACTATGAGTTCTGTAAAGGTTTCTATGCTCGCGTTGCTGAAGGCAAAATAAATGGCCGCGTTAGCCGTTTGCTGGTAACGCCGCTATTACGAGCCTTAAAGAAAGTCTATGGCGAATTAGAGTATCTACAATTTATGGATAGCTTTCGTTACCCACTCGCCGGTGAGTTTTCCTTCCGTAAAGATGTGCTTAACGACATTCGCATTCCCAGCGACTGGGGTTTGGAAATAGGTGTGCTTTCTGAGATGCACCGCAACTACGCCAACAATAGGCTGTGCCAGGTAGACATTGCCGATGTTTACGACCACAAACACCAGGACTTGTCAGCTGAAAATGATCAGGGAGGCTTATCCAAGATGTCGATCGATATCTCAAAGGCCTTATTTAGAAAACTGGCAACTCACGGCAAGACCTTTAACACTGAAACATTCCGCTCAATTAAAGCGACCTACTTTAGAATCGCGCTCGATTTTGTCGAAACTTATCACAACGATGCTTTGATGAATGGCTTGTCGCTGGATATTCATCAGGAAGAAAAAGCCGTCGAGCTTTTTGCTCACAACATCATGAAAGCTGGTGAAGCCTTCCTCGAGAAGCCGATGGATACCCCTTTCATTCCTAGTTGGAACAGAGTTATTAGCGCCAAGCCCGATATTCTCGAAAGACTATATGCAGCGGTGGAGGCTGACAATAAGGAGTTTTTCTCACAATGAACTCTATATACTCGGCTCTAGTCCAGCAAGCTCAACACTTGCTGGACGTTATTTATCATGACATCGAACTAAACGAGAGCACCGCCTCTCTAACAGATAGCGCGCTTAAGGAAATGAGGCTAGATACTAGCTGCCAGACACCAGGGGATCACCAGACATTATGGGATCAATCAACAACGTGCATGATTACTTATGGCGACACATTTCTTGTCGATGGGGAAAAACCTCTCCATACACTCAAGCACTTTCTTGACGAGCACTGTGAAAGCACCATTAATTCAGTTCATATCCTGCCTTTTTTCCCCTATAGCTCAGACGATGGCTTTGCGGTCATGGATTTTTCAAGCGTTAATGAAGCCTTAGGCGATTGGCCCGATATCCAGGACATCGCCAGCCACTATAAGCTTATGAGTGATCTGGTGATTAACCATTGCTCTAGCCGTAGTGTCTGGTTTCAGAACTTTATTAAAGCCGAAGGCCCTGGACACGATTACTTTTTTACCGAAGACCCGGAAACAGACCTAAGCGCTGTCGTTAGGCCCAGAACAAGCCCACTACTTAGAAAAACTGAAACGCCTTACGGCACGCAACACGTATGGTGTACCTTTAGTCATGATCAGGTCGACTTCGATTTCAGAAACCCTCGGGTATTACTGCAATTCATCAAGATCATTAGACACTACCTCGATATGGGCGTTCGAGTATTTCGCCTGGATGCTATTGCCTTTCTATGGAAGCGTGCCGGTACTAGCAGTATCAATCTGGAAGAAACACATAACGTCGTTCGCCTGCTTCGTTTGTTAATCGAACATGCTCAGCCCGATGCCATTATTATCACTGAGACTAACATTCCCAATAGAGAAAACTTGTCGTACTTTGGTAATGCTAACGAAGCGCATTGTGTTTATAACTTCGCTTTGCCCCCCTTATTGCTGAATACCTTAATCAGTGGGAACTGTCATCACTTGAAGCTGTGGCTGATGAGCATGCCTCCGGCACAGCACGGCACTTGCTATTTCAACTTCATTGCCTCTCATGACGGTATTGGCTTACGGCCAATTGAAGGAATTCTCAACGAAGATGAGGTACAAAATCTAGTAGAAACCATGCAAAGCTTCGGAGGACAAATCTCATGGCGAGCACTGGACAGCGTAGATGGTCGAAATACCGAAACGCCTTCTCGCAAACCATACGAAATCAATATCTCACTATTCGATGCGCTACAAGGCACGACAGAAGGAAAAGATCAATTCGGTATCGAACGTTTTCTCTGTGCACATACCATTATGTTTGGCTTAGAGGGCATTCCGGGTATTTATGTCCATAGCTTGCTAGCCACCCAAAACGACTATAAGCGAATGGAGAACACCGGCCATAATCGATCTATTAACAGACACCAGTGGGACTATACAGATTTAACTACGCAGCTTAACGAAAACACGCATCACCAGCGTGTCTTCAGCGAAATAAAACGTCTGCTAAAAATCCGACAACAACATGCTGCCTTTCACCCTAATGCAGTGCAATTCACTTTGCACCTGGGGGATAAAATATTCGCCTATTGGCGTCAGTCTCCAGACAGAAAGCAAAGCATTTTTTGTATATCGAACATCAGCAAGGAGTCACAGCAACTTGCGATAGCTGACATTAATCTGGTCGATACTCAAGCATGGTGCAACTTAATCAGTGGGCAAGAGCTTAGCAAAGCTGATAACACAATCGATTTAGCGCCTTATCAGACAATCTGGTTATCAAACCTCTGTGCTCTCTAGCCCGGCTAAATCAACTCGCCTCCTGTTTCGACTAGTCATTTTTCTATAGAAACAGGAAGGCTCCACTCCTTGCATATAAGTACCGTCACCAAAGTGACTTAAAAGAGACATAAATTTGTAGCACTCTCGAAACATAATTCCCTCTTCAGTAAAAACACCTATCGTTAAATGGAAAGGAAAATTATGCACTCTATGAATATGTTTAAGAAAACGGCTCTCGCTCTCGCCATTTCAAGCCCCCTCTTGTTAGCAGGTTGCAGCGATGACGATAAAGACTCCTCGTCAGTCAAAAACTTCAATAGAGTGGCGACTTTCCACGTATGTGAGCAGATCAATACTCAATGTAATGACGACACCGAAACCGTTGCAGAAATTGTTGCCGCAAGCACTGACGGACAAACGTTAATCTATACTGACAGCGAGCAAGAACAGCTAGGCTTCGTCGATATTTCTACTATTGAGTCTCCGGCTGCTGCAGGCACATTCGCACTCAATGGCGAGCCAACATCAGTAGCGATCAAAGGAGAGTACGCTCTCGCGGCTGTAAACACTTCAACAGACTACGTCACGGTATCGGGCGAGCTAGCTGTCATTAATATTGCGAGTAAAACTCTAGTTAGAACGATCGCTCTTGGCGGCCAACCAGACTCTATCGCAGTCAGCCCGGACAGCATGTATGCACTTGTGATTCTTGAAAACGAGCGTGATGAAGATCTAGGCGATGGTGCGCCACCGCAGCTTCCAGCTGGCGAGCTGGTTATTCTTAACCTAAGCGGTGAACCTGCTGATTGGACAAGCCAAACTCTAGACATCACCGGAATTGCTGACCTGTACGCAGCAGACCCTGAGCCAGAATATGTCGATATCAACAGTGACAATATCGCTGTTGTCACACTTCAGGAAAACAACCACATTTTATTAGTTGACCTGGAAACAGCCACGGTTAGCGCAGACTTCTCAGCGGGTACCGTTGATCTTGAAAACATCGACAACACAGAAGAAGATGCCGCCATTATTTCATTAAGCGAGAGCTTAAACGATATTCCTCGTGAGCCTGATGGCGTATCTTGGATTGACACTGAATATTTCGCCACTGCCGATGAAGGTGATTTAGACGGTGGCAGCCGTGGCTTCACAATCTTCAACAAGCAAGGTGAAGTGGTTTACTCTTCCGGCAACGACCTGGACCACATGGCAGTTCGCTTCGGCCACTACCCAGATGCTCGTTCTGGAAACAAAGGTAACGAGCCTGAGAATATCGAAGTTGCTAGCTTCGGTGGTACGCCTTACTTATTCGTCAACTCTGAACGTGCTAACCTAGTATTTGTTTACGATGTCAGTAACCCAGAGCAGCCTGTATACAAGCAAACCCTACCTGCGGGTGTGGGCCCTGAAGGTGGCTTGGCTATCCCTGATAGAAACCTACTGGTTGTCGCCAGTGAAAAAGATGATCGTGGTGATAAGTTCCGTGCGGCATTGAATATCTATCAGCGCTCTAGCGCAGATGCAAGCTACCCAACAATCGAGTCAACTAATCGAGTCGATGAGACACCCATACCTTGGAGCGCACTATCTGGTTTGGCAGCAAGCCCAACAGATGAAAACATGCTTTATTCCATCGAAGACAGCTTCTATGGTCAAAGTCGTATTTTCGGTATTGACGTCAGCACCACACCCGCTCAGCTGAACCAGGAAGTCACAATCAAAGATAGCAATAATATCTTTGCAGCCATTTCCAGAAGCGTTTTGGCAGATGATTCGGTTGATGCTGACGATGCAACACGCGTCAGTGTTTTCGATGAAGCAGACCTAGCGCTACTGATCAATGATGACAACAGCGTCAATATTGACCCTGAAGGTATAGCCGTTGCCAGCGATGGCGGTTTCTGGGTTGCTTCTGAAGGTTCAGGTACACAAGGGGATGCAGGACGACCAATCAATAGCTTGAACTTCATATTCAAAACCGATGCGAATGGCGTCATTGAAGAAGTTATCACACTGCCACAATCAGTGAATGATATTCAAGTACGCTTCGGCTTTGAAGGCATCACTGAATATAACGGTTCAGTCTATGTAGCAATTCAGCGCGCTTGGGGCGATGAAGCGAATCCACGCATTGGTGCTTACAATACGACAAGTGAGCAGTGGAGCTTCTTCTTCTACCCTCTCGATACTGCCGAGTCGCAAAATGGTGGCTGGGTTGGTTTATCTGATATCACCTCGATTGGCGACGGTAAGTTCCTAATGCTTGAGCGTGATAACCAGGGCGGCAAAGATGCAGCCATTAAGCGCATCTATGAGTTTGACGTATCTGCACTGAGCGATGGCGACACCATTAGCAAGACTCTGGTCAGAGATCTTATTGCTGAAGGTGACTTGTCTGCGCCAGGTGGAGCGACTTACGAGAAAATGGAAGGCTTAGCCGTAACTGCAGACAATACTGTTTATGTCGTCAATGACAATGACGGTGTTGATGATAGCAATGGTGAGACGCAGTTAATCAACTTAGGTAATGATTTACTAAACTAAGTGTTAAACAGGTTTAGTCTTACTTAAACAAAAGGGGCCGGTCGATTTAGACCCGCCCCTTTTTTCATGCTCTAGGCAACACTCTTAGGTTCTTTCATTCGTAATGCAACGAAAGCGGCAATCGCCAGTAGAATTCCAGCCACGATAAATGACCAGACATAGGATCCGGTACTCGCGACTATCGCTCCCGATATTTTGGTCATCACAAAACCGCCTATTCCCCACGAAGTAAACAGAAGGCCATAATTGATACCAAAGGACTTCAAGCCCCACCAACCCTTACAAAAGGCAGGAAAAAGCGCCAGATTGGTACCGTAATTAAAGCCAATAAAGGTCGCCGACAAGACAATAAAGAACGCCATCGCCCCCTCACTAGAGACGACGAATATCGCCAGAAACATATTCAAAGACTGAAGCGCCAGGAAGATTGCCAAGGCAAGGTTTTTACCCATGGCATCAGACACCACGCCAGCAATAATCCGTCCTGAGGCATTACCTACCGCCATGATGGCGACGACGATAAACGCAGCGTTACCCATACTTTGCTTCGCCATCCCAGCCACGCTACCAATCACCATTAGCCCGGCTCCAGCGCCAATAAAATACAGAAACCAGAGTTTCCAAAATGAAGCCGTTTTAATAACCAGTGATGCATCCATGGATCTTTCAGGCTCACTGCGTTGAACCGGTTCCAAGTCTTCTTGCTCTGTTTTGGCAGGCAGTTCTTTAACTACATTCTGATCCGAAGATTCTGGTTCAGCAGGAACATAGCCCTCAGGCGGATTCTTAAGAAAACGGGATAGAATGCTTAAGGCAATAAAGAATGCAGCGCCAAAAAACATCATGGTGCTTTGCAAACCCCACTCACCAACAAGGTAAGAAGCCAAGGGGGCAATATAGACAGGTGCCAAGCCAAAGCCTGCAACGACCAAACCCGCAATAAGTCCGGTCTGCCCGCCGGGGAACCACTTCAGTGCAGGTGGCGTAGCCGAAGCATAACCAAAACCGATACCTGCACCGGTGAGCACACCAAAACCAAGCACCCAAGCTGTATAACTCGTGCTTTGCGAAATCACCAGCAAACCTGCACCCACTAACACGCCACCAATCAGTGCCGTTACCCTGGGCCCTAATAAGTCCTGGCACTTACCCGCCAGAATCATCGTAAAGGCAAACACTAAACAGCAGATGGCATAAGGATCGCCAACCGAAGCTCTGTCCCAATTAAATCCACCGGCACCGCCCGCTTCAATTGATTCAACAATCTTGGATTGATAAATGCTCCAGGTATAAAGCACCCCTAGAGCCAGGTTGATCCCTGTACCCGCGATGGCTACCTTCCACCCCGGATTCTTTAGTATTTCAGACATATCCCTTCCTTATCTCTACGAACATGAAGACCGCCTTTAGGAGGCGAGTGAGATTTTTTTATTGAGTGCTCAATATAGTCTGAGTACGGCAGAAGAAAATGACGGGAGTCAACAGGTGCGTAGATTAGGCTTAGTTTTTGAAAAATTGGAATAGTGCCTAGAGACAAAGATGATCTTGCTCAGCGACTTTGAAACTCTGTTTACAATGTTCAAACGGGCAGTCAAAACTCAGTGATACCGACTGCAATTGCAGATCCCTAACACCCTCAGCTTCCGTGTCACATGATTTACCATATAGCCGGTCGCCAACAATCGGGTAGCCTAAGGAGGAGATGTGTTGGCGAATTTGGTGCTTGCGGCCCGTTAGTAATCTAACGTCAAGTAGGGAATACTCGCCCTTACCTTCAACATAAGAAAACATACTACATGCGGCTTTACCCTCCACAGGGCTATTTACTTCATAGTCTTGCGGGAAGATAGAAAAATCACCGTGCACAATTGCCTGGTAGCGTTTATCAACCCTCCCCTGACTAAACATCTCACTAAAGCATTGCGCAGCTTTTTTACTATGACATAAAACCATTAAACCCGTGGTTGCTCTGTCCAACCGATGGACTAGAAAGACAGGTCGTTCATGGGTATTGCTAAGCTTAGCAAGGTTTACTTCTACCCAACGATTAATACTGGCAAAGTCTCCCCATCGGCTTCCCTGGCAGTTCAGGCCATAGGGTTTGAACCAAATACTGTAATCATAAGCATCATGGATCAACTTTGGTTCAGGGATAGCTTGCCTGAGAACTTCAGCGTTATAATTAAGTTCAAGCTCATCACCAGCCTTTAGCGCCTTACTAGCTCGCCTTAAACGCTGCTTCCCCTTCCCTCGATGCAACCATACAGCGCCTTTTTGCATGGCGTCTTTTATCTTGGCTTGCGAGAGATTCGTATGACTGGCGAGTATCTGGCTTGCCTTAATGTGGCAATTACTTTCATCGAGCGTTAGTTTGAATTCGACTATTTCTGTCACATTATTAACCTTAGATTAAAGACACAATATTAGCGTTTAAGAATGATATTCGCCTTACCCGCCAAATAACGCTCTCGAAAGAGTTTAAAGTATTTATCCAAGCTTTGCGCAGCTTCATGCTCACCCGCCAACTTCAGTACTTCAACACCCACTTCGGCCGTACATAACTGATGATCCTGTGATGCTTCGCGCAGCTGATAATTTGACACCTTTTCAGGGCTAATCCCCAACACAGGAAAAGGCCGAAGATAAGCACTACGAAACATTTTTTTAGCCTCTCGCCAAGTTCCATCTAAGATAATAAATAAAGGCCTCTTGCCATGCACTTGACTCTCTATTTCAACCGGGTTTCGAATACACTGATCAGCTTCTGCATACTCATGAGGAAAGACCACGATAGGAAAGTAATCTGGATTCTCCAATAGATCGCGCAAAGCAGCCTCCTGCTCGGTACGTTGCCACTGGAAAGCATAATTGTCAGGGATAAGATCTGCGATGATGCGTCCGGTATTACTGGGCTTAAATACTTCCCCCTGATAGAGAATAAAACAAAATGCACAAGCAGCCTCAACAACGGGTCGCTCTGCACAGATGCAATGATGCTCAACTAATAGGCATGACGGGCACCTTTCTAACTTGCTACCACGAGCAGAAAAAGGCCGATGTATCTTTTTACTCTGCTCATCTCGTAATTTTGAGACTGCATTAAGGTGCATAACTCTCCGACTTCTTTGCAATTTTAAGGATTCTAATGACTGAATTGTAAACCATAATAAAACACGCACTTAGGCGTTTTACAGGCTGGTCTGCTTAGTTTAACTTTAATGGCATCTTAATTACTTAATAATTCAAACCTTTTTATTAAACGAATCCGCCCTTCCAGATAAGCCAATCACGATTTAGTATCACTCAATTTGACTTCAAGATTTTTCACGTCATTATTAAGCACATGACAAGCTCAGAAACTAAACGCCCTTATCAAATCTCCAATCGTGCTGAATCAACTGCTCAAACTATTTGTGGCCGCGACTGAATTATACCTCTGGAAGTGATGAGGCATGGTTTAAATCAGGGCACTGAACAAACTGACAAAACATTGCTTAAGCTAGTAAAGGCTTGGTAAGTGTGAGAAAACAAAGTTAGATAACTTAATGAATATTAGCGATAAACAGTATGGCCAAGGTGACTCGACCTTTGTTGCCGCAGGCGGTGAACCGGGACTGACACGTTTAGTTGATACGTTCTATTTAATGATGGATACCCTACCCGAAGCACAAGTCATTCGGAAAATGCACCCTGAAGATTTGACTCTATCCCGACAGAAGCTCACCTACTTCCTGGCCGGGTGGATGGGTGGACCGCGTTTGTATATGCAACACTTTGGATCGATTAGCATCCCTAAAGTACATAGCCACCTCACCATAGATAGTGAAGAAAGAGACGCCTGGATGCTATGTATGGAGAAAGCTCTCGACACTCTCGAATACCCAGAGTCTTTCAAAAGCTATTTATTAGAACAGCTATTTAGACCTGCAGAGATGATTCATCAAACCAGCCACAGCAAACATGACGAGGAGCCTTCGTGAGCACAACCCCCTTATCCATTCTCTCCGACCTGGCCACCGACACTCACGTAAAAATCCAGCAAGAGCACGCCAACATTAATCCGGTTGTCGGTGTCAGCAAAAATATGCGAGCTAACGGGATTCCGGCCGACGTCATGACAATTGATTGTCTGAAAAGTGGTAAACGAATCATCTTGATTCTGCATGATGAACAGCCCGAACAGCTTATGTATCAGTTCGCTTACCGAGATAAGGACCCTGATGATGCATTTCAGCAAATCAAGCTGGCAGATATAAGCGTCGACCTACTCTATACCTGGATAGTGGAATACTTCTCTTAGCGGCAAACTTACAGCTCGTAACCCAGGTAAAAGTATACCGAGCTGGCACCATGATCATTGGCACCGTAGCCCAAAGCAACTGGGCCCATTATGGTGTCGGTGCCTAGATAGATACTACCACCATAAATAAGCTCTTCGAGGTCGACTTTCTCATCCTGTCTCCACACATTCCCAGCTTCTGCGCTAAGTCCTACGTATAAGGGCAAACCTGTTTTTCTAATAAAGCCTCCACGTAAGTCGTATTGATAAATCAATGCCATAAAGGCCTTATGCGGCCCGCTCAGGTCTCGCTCGTTAAAACCGGACAGGTTTAAAAAACCACCTAAAGAAGCATTGTTAACACTGTGTTCGCCATCATCTACGAACATCTTATTAAAAGCAGCCTTGCCTACAAAGGCATGGCTATCAATACTAATCGCGCCCTTCCACTCAAAGCCAAGCTGAGTAGACTGGACGCCGAAATCACTTTGCCCTCCATCTTGAAGCGTTACATTATCAGCATCTTCTTCTTTATGAATAAGGGAAAGCTCAATTCGATTTCCTTCTGTTGGAAAGCTGGCACTATTTAAGCTGTCATAACCCAGTTTAAGATAAGCTCCATACGTGTCATAGTTTATCTTTTTGGAGAGTAAATAGTCATTATCCAAACTCCCCACTTCAGCCAAACCGCCCACTTCAAGTATTCCATTCCTGGAAAAGTTAAACCCCAAACCCGCCCGAAGCTGATGAATATTCTGCTCGACAGTTAAGGGAAGAACATTGAGGTCAAGTAGACGCCAGTCAACAGACTCGAAGGCATAGCGACCTAAAGTATAAAAAGTACGGGATTTTGTTAGTGGCCAATATAACTCCGTATTTAACTCAGGATCACTTCCCAGCTCT
Organism: Oleiphilus sp. HI0043; assembly: GCF_001634935.1. NCBI lineage: Bacteria > Pseudomonadati > Pseudomonadota > Gammaproteobacteria > Oceanospirillales > Oleiphilaceae > Oleiphilus > Oleiphilus sp. HI0043. Next base: position 38,334 of record NZ_LWEY01001267.1, read on the forward strand.
AGTTGCGAACGCCACTCTCCACCATTAACGCTTAGGTTAGTCGCGGTATAAGCCAAATCAAGATCCGTCTTTGACTGATCGGTAAAATTGGTTTCCCAGCCCAAGCCAAACTCAAGGAAGTTCGGCCCCCAATCTTTTCCTTCGGCAGTAACTATGACACTGTGCTGATCGTTCTCGGGGATTATTCTGGCATCAACTCGCTGAAACTCATCAAGGGAATATACTCGACTTAATGCCTGGTTAAGTTGACTCGGACTTAACTTCTCACCCGCTTTTAAATCCAGGTTTTCTGAAATAATACTTTGATGAGCATTGGAGTGGTTATCTATTCTAATCTGTTTAAATGCTTCTTTTTGCACACGCACCAAACGGTTTTTCACCCTCTCTTTTGCCAACAGGTAAGACTGATACTCTGCCTCCGAAAGTGACAAAGCCTGCAATGACAACAAATGATATTCAGCCGCTTCAAGACCTTCTTGTATTCCCAAGTGAAAGGTTGACCAATCAGTCGTACTCAAATTATCAATATCAGGCTTTATTAGAATATCTTCAGCCGCCAGGTGTGCCTTTTGTTTTTCAGTCGAGGCCACGGTGAGAAAGTTAGAGAGCTGCCCCAAGATAGAAAAAGTATCAGTCAAGGATTCAGGCTTAGCTAACTCATCCCCGATATCTACTGCGATAACGATATCCGCCCCCATTTGTTTCACGACATCTATTGGAACGTTATTTACCAAACCACCATCAACTAACAACTGCCCGTCCCAGTTTACAGGTGCCAACACACCAGGCACATTGGCCGAGGCTCTCATAGCACTAAGTAGGTCTCCGTGATCTAGTGTAACTTGCTCGTTGCGGCTCAGGTCGGTCGCAATTGCTCGATAAGGTATCGACAGCTGATCAAAGCTCGATAGCACCGGCACCATACCAAAGGTCTCACGTAATAGCTGCGCGGCACGCTGACCATACAACAAACCACTTGGCGAGGTAATTTGGTAATCACGCAGCCCTATATCCAAGGGTACATTAAATTGGTCTCTTTGCTTTAAGCGATAAGGTAAATCTTGACGAGGAATCGAGTCTGAGTAACCTTCCTCCCACGTAGTAGCCATCATCTTCTTCTCAATCTCTGCCGCGCTGTAACCCATGGCATATAGGCCACCTACGATCGAGCCAATACTGGTGCCCGCTATGTAATCAACAGGAATCTGCTCACGCTCTAAGGCTTTAAGCACACCAACATGAGCACCGCCTTTGGCACCACCTCCTCCCAAAGCCAAACCAATTTTGGGTCGTGCAAAAAGGCTGGTAGAAATAAGCAAAAGAATAAGGAAAACCAGGGAAAAAAGGTGAATTAGCTTGGTATTCATATATGATTTGTTCAACATTAGATTGTTAGTATTGGGAAGAAGTCTAGAGTAAAGCGCGCAATCAGATAGAATCAAGTATCTACTTGTTTATTTTAATACTTCTCGATTTCTCTCCTTTCTTCTAATAACTCTTGCTCTAATTTGGTATTATCCGCTTCACATTCGAAGAGGGTAATATTTGTGTTCAGTGAACTCGAAGACAGTTTAATTCAAGCAATAGAAGAAGCAGGTTTTAAAGAACCGACTGAAGTTCAGGAAAAAACCCTGGTTGACGCGCTCGATGGCGAAGACTTATTTGTCAGCGCTGAGACAGGTAGTGGTAAAACGGCTGCCTATCTACTCCCTACCTTCGACCAAATAATGCATGAAGAAGGCGGTGACATACTTGCCCTGGTATTGGTTCCTACACGTGAACTCGCCCAACAAGTGCTTAAGCAGGCAAAACAGCTAGCTCGCTTTACAGCACTTAAGTTGGGTCATATCGGTGGCGGTACTGACATCCACAAACAGACCGAAATCATTCAAAACCCGCCACACTTTATCGTGGCAACACCGGGGCGTTTGTCTGAATTGCTTGCCAGAGACCTGTTAGACCTTTCTTCGGTAGACATCCTGATACTTGATGAAGCAGACCGCTTACTCGACATGGGCTTTAGCGATGAGATTCTATCTATTTCAGAACACTGTCATCAACGGCGTCAAACGCAGCTCTATTCAGCAACACTAGCCAATAAAGCACTTCGAGGCCTGGCAGACCAGTTGCTAGATGAGCCAAAAGTGTATGAGCTAAACCAAACAAGCGATACTCACACATCAATTGATCAGCAAATCATCTTTGCTGACGATAACGCTCACAAATACCAACTACTATGCTGGCTACTAAGAAACGAAACATATCGTCACAGCATTGTCTTTTGTAACTCGAAAGAGCAAGTAGATCAGGTTTACCGTGTCATGCAGCAACAAGAAATTAGCGCTGGTGTATTACACGGAGACAAAGACCAGAAACAACGAAATCTCGTGATGAGCAAAATGCGCCGTAACGAGCTGAAAGTAATGGTCGCTACAGATATTGCTGCACGAGGTATTGATATTGAAGGCATGGATCTGGTGATCAACTTCGAAATGCCGAGGCGTGGTGAGATATATGTCCACCGTATAGGTCGCACCGGCAGAGCGGGCGAAAAGGGTTTAGCCATCACCCTTATTTCCGCGCCTGAATTTAACCTTATGGCCGGTATAGAGCGTTTTCTAAAGCAGACCTTCAAGCGACGTAAAGTTAAAGAGCTTGAAGGTCACTATAAAGGCCCGAAAAAACTCAAAGCTTCCGGAAAAGCGGCTGGTTCTAAGAAGAAAAAGAAAACCTCTGGAAAGAAAACAAGCGCCAAGAAAAAATCAGTTAAACGAAAGAAATAGCACAAGTGTCGACAAGCAAGCGCCCCCAACATCATCTACCAGTAGGAGGGTTTCGAAACCCTCCCGGCAGCCCAAAACGCACTAGTAGCACTTGGGAAGCAATACGCTTCTTTACCACCTTCCCCTTCGCAAATAGAATGCCTTCTATACCTGAAGGCCACATTCTGCCCAAGGAGCAAGTGGAGCAGCAATACCGCGATACACCGCAACCTAGCATCACCTGGATAGGTCATGCAGCCTTTATCCTCCGCCTAAACAACAAAGTTATCATTACCGACCCCTTCTTGAGTGAAGTTGCTGGCCTTGGTTCTTTAGGCCCCAAACGTTTTGTGCCTTCTGCATTTGACGCCAAGTCATTACCCCAAGCCGATATCATAGCCATCAGCCACAACCACTATGACCACTTAGATGACTTAGCCCTTCGAGCCTACCCCTACAAAAAAGAAACTTTAGTCATCGTACCCTTGGGCCTTAAGCGCTTCTTAACATCGCGAGGCTACAAGCGTGTTATTGAGCAAGACTGGTGGCAAGAAACACAAGTCGAAGAACTAACCATCACCACACTACCCGCCGTGCATTTCTCTGGCAGAGGCCTCTTTGATACCAACAAGACCCTATGGGCAAGCTTCAGCTTCCGCTCCAAGGAAAGAAGCATATGGTTCTCGGGCGATACAGCGAAAGGTGAGATATTCAAGGAGATAGGTGAACGGGCAGGCCCCTTCGATTTGGCCTTAATTGGTATTGGCGCCTATGAGCCAAGAAGGTATATGCGTTCTGTTCACGCGACACCTGAAGATGCCATTGAAATTGCAAGAAGTATCAAAGCACAGAAAACCATCGGCATGCATTGGGGGGCTATCATGCTGACACCTGAAGACCCATTTGAAGCCCCTCCTCGCTTTAAACAAGCCGCTATAGATCAAAGCTATGGCGATGAAAATGCTTTATTGATGAAGGTTGGAGAAACTCGAGCACTTTAATTTATCGATTTTTCCCTCATCAAGAATGGTCAATGTCTCACACGGCAAACATTGACCACTTGCAGCTTTCCACCTATGATTGCCCACATCAGGATAGTATCTCGATCTACAACAATAACAGGGAAGAGTTAGTCATAGTGAACTGCATTGAGCACTCACTATCGAAATAGAATCAAGAGCTTGATATGGCTTTTGAATTCCTATTCTCCCCCCGATAATATCGATTCAAAGAACCTGTAATAAGAAGCAAATTGGAATTTACTTTTAACGCCTTTTCGACGTTTATCGTTTTAAGATAACGGTTCGCCAAGGAGAGAGAAGGCAATTAATTCAGGAACGAATCATGTCAGTAGCAACAATTGAAGATTACGGAAACTCAGCATTAGAGCAAGACAATAAACAGATACACGACGAGCGTGCGCGTATTTTGAATATGGTCTCTCAAAAAGCGCAGGATCAGACTCTCACACTTCAAGAAACCACTGCACTATACGAAAAGTTTAACCAAACCTATACAGCATACCGGAGCACTGAACCGCAAGAGGTTGATGAAAGCTGGGCGCTGGAGTTGCTGCAAGAGAGTGAACAAGAAGAAGCCGAAAATACAACTTTTCAGACACGAATTAACGGCATTCCTCATCAAACTAAAAAAGGCTCAGGCAAGGACAACCCAGCCAACGATTCAATTTTAGTTGATAACGAAATGAAGCCAATGCTAGCTGCACCGCTAAAACAAATGACCTTCGAAGATAGAGCGTCGTTTACTCGTTCTGATGCAGCCAAACAAGACAAGGCAATGGCGACAATCATTGTTGCATCCGGTCTCGCTACTCTATCGATACTACTAGGCTTTGCCTTAGCATTCTAAGCGTAAAACCTAGTATCGTATGCGCATGCCTAATCGGCATGCGCCTCTTGAATTTTCATTAGCTCTTCTTGGGTATCGAGTAATAAATCAACCAAACGCGGCTCGAACTTAGTGCCTTTCATCTCTTTGAAGAAGTTTAATGTCTCGTCTATAGACCTAGCTTGTTTATAGCATCGACGATTCACCAGCGCATCGAACACATCTGCCACCGAAGCAATTCGCGCAAAGATATGAATATCTTCACCCGCAATACCGTTTGGATAGCCTGAACCGTCCCAGTTCTCGTGATGCCCACCTGCAATGAGCGCGCCCGCTCGCAAGACCTCTAAGTCAGACGTCGAAAGTATATCGTAACCGATCTGGGCATGAGACTGCATAACCTCCCACTCTTGAGGTGTTAGCTTACCAGGCTTGTTAAGGATATGATCAGGGATAGCGATCTTCCCAATATCATGTAGTGGTGCCGCTTTATACATTACCTCATTATCTCGATCACACAGTCCAAATGTCCATTCAGGACTTAATGAACCTCAAAGTAACTGTTGCATCAGTATTTGAAGAGTCAGAGCTGGACGCAGCGTCTAGCGTATCTCTTCTGACCGAAAATGACTGGCAAAAAACAGGAGCAAAACGCTTAAGTGATGTGCTGGAAAGTGTTCCTTCCGTGGCAAGTTACCCTACTTGGGGTGGTGCCGAAGCAATAGCAATTCGCGGCTTCACTACAGAGCTATCGGTGCGCGGCATTGCCAACACTTTAAATGGCGTCCCCTTAAACAGCTACACTTATGCGACCTCGTTGTATGATAAACCGATTATCAATCTTGATCATTTAAGCCGTATAGAAATGGTTAGAGGGCCCGGCAGTACACTCTATGGAAGCGATGCTTTTCATGGTGTAATTGCTCGACAACTCAAAGACTCTAATAAAGATGAGACCCAGATTAGAAGTAAAGTAGGCAGTGATGGTTATACCAAAGCCTCTCTATTTGTCGCACAGACATTCGAAGATAGCATACTCAATGCCGGCTTAGCATTTGCCCGACAGAGCGATCAAAACTTGAACTATCGCTACACCGATCCTGATGACGGTTTGCTCTATAACTCCGAAAGACACTATGCCTATCGTGATCAAAGTGGCTTTATAAAATTGAGCGCTGGCAAAGTCGATACAGGACGTGTCGAGTTTTTTTCATACTACGCAAACTATTTGGCATCTGGTTTTCCAAGCACCGGCACCCAGTTCTTTACCCGTATTGATGATAATTTTGACGTGCAATCTACCAGCTTAACTGAAGATCGGGAACATTCAGGGCAAGATTCCAGCTTCTGGCTCGCAAGCTTATCTTACGATTACCAGCTTAGCGATAGCATTGAACTGGGCACTCAAATCTATCATTGGCAGAGTAAGCAAGAATGGTCATTTGACAATGCACGCTACCCGATAAGCCTCGTGTACGCGCCTAACGATATACCAATCACTTCTTTTGACTGTAAAGATGGAACCAATACGACCAATAACCCTCTTTACTGCCCTCACACACTCTATCAATCTACAAATGAGCAACGTAGTGGCGCGAAACTTCAGTTAAAAGGCAAATCGCCTGAAGCCTCAACGCAATGGGTTCTCGGTGCTGGTTATGACCGATTTATCGTCAACGGTAGCAACTACTCCCGGATCGACTTAAATGGCAGCACCCTTGTTGATCAAGACAACCCTTATAAGAATTCTAAACGACACATTAGGTATGCACTATTCCAAGCCAAGACAGGCTTATTTAATGACAAACTGCATGCTGTCTATGGTCTCAGAGCAGACGATTACTCAGATGTCGGCTCTCACCTTTCGCCAAGAGCAGGGCTCATTGTCAAAGTCAATGAAAACTATAGCTCCAAGCTTCTTTACGGCCACGCTTTTAGAGCGCCCACAGCAATTGAGAGATTTGGCTCTGTTCAGGCAATTGAAGCAAACGAGAGCATCAAACCAGAGGAAATTGATACGATTGAGTGGGTCAATCATTTTCTCGCTAATGACTATTCTACAGAGTTAACTCTGTTTTCAAGTCGCTGGAAAGAAGGCATCGTTTTAGTGCCAACAACGGGCTCTTCTCAGAAATATTTCAACACAGGTAGAAATGAGTCTTATGGTGTTGAGCTTTCTGGTCGAAAACAGTTCAAGAGGTTTGAGTTAGTTGGCAGCAGTAGCTATGTTCGAAGCGAGAATAAAGAACTCAATAGTGATTATTTAGCTTTCCCACAGTGGATTTTTACACTTCAGGGTAACTACCTACTTGCTGATAGCAATATCGAGCTATCAATCAAACAAAGAGCAATGCTCAACTATAGTGAGGGTGACTATATAACCTCGACAAACCCGACAACGCTAGAGGTGACGCAAATTGCGCCAGAGGATGCAGATGATTATTTTCGTACTGACCTCAGCCTTCTTAAACACTTCGACTCTAAATCAGGCGAAGGCGAACGTGCTATGTATATAAACGTGAATAATATTTTTGATCAGAAAAATACCGTCGCATCACTATATAACGTTGAAAACGGCCTAGCGGATTCTGGCTTATCAGTTGATATTGGACTGTCCTGGAGTTGGTAGGCAACGATTTACTTTAAGAGCTCAACCAGCGTATCAAGTAGGCGAGCGTAATCCCTAAATAGTTACCCAGGATATAGCCAAGAATTGCAGCGGCGAAACCTGGGACTATTAGCGATTTATTCTTCAAAGCACCCGCCACGACGGGTATAAATGGCACCGACATGATGGCTGCGGCCGAACTAATCAAGAAGGTATCTGTATCGACTTTAAATAGCTTGCATAAACTAGCATGCAGAATTAACGTGCCAACCAATAACAAGGCGATAAAGAGAAATAACTCTACATTCAGAGCACTTAGAATTTCCAAGTTGGTCATTGTGCCCATGGTAAAACAAAACACTAGCACCAAATACATGCCGCAATGAAAGCTCTGCTTCAAACGCTTTACCTGAGGAAAAAATGACAAGCCCAGACCAGCACTCGTAATCGCCACTATCGTCACTACTGAAGACATACTTTTCGGGAACAACTGAGAAAGGCCTATACCAATAACCAATGCCAACACTGCAAAGCCGAGTACAGAGGCAACATTTAAAACATTTTCTTTGCTCACTAGCTGCTTATAGGCATGTGAACTTTCATCACTCAAGTGATCAAAGAGCCCCCCACCCGACGTGCTATTCAAGGGCAACTTTTCGCTTTCATTGAAGGCTTTTAAAAACCGGCTAAACAGCGGTTTTGCGAGGCTCACAACAAATAATAGATATAAGGCCGACAGCAAAATATCATAGCTGGTCATCGTAATAAACACCGACTGCTCACCTTCAATTGCCGCACTAATAGCCGCCATATTCGGGCCTCCTCCGGTATACGCGCCGACCGCTAATCCAGCAACTTGCCACAAATGCTCTATTCGCCCATCAAACAGTAAAGACAGAATCGTCGTGATAATCATCACGCTAAACAATGCTAGAATCATGGCTTTAATCGTTGGCCCAGCCAAGTGAAAAGCAGACTTAATATCCATTGAAAAAGCCAGCATTGGAATTGCCAAGGCTATGGCGACTTCAGTTACCTGAGTTTGGATCGAGAGCACATCGCTACCGGGCAAGTAGTTCTGGATATTGAAACCCGATAGCACAATACCCGAGGCAAAAGCCAACACCACGACACCCAGCTTGTCGAGAATGGCCCAGCGCTGAGCAGCGACAATCAACACAGCGGGAAAGCTGAGTAAAACGAGAATAAAGAAAATACCCATCACTACAACTATTGCTCCCAGCGAGGTGTTTTTGAGGTATCAAATACAGACCACCAAGCAACAATCTTTCCCTGATCATAGACAGCTATTTGCCCGAACTGGAGAAACAAGGCTTCACTTTGTCTGGGCCGGAAGAACATATAGTCGTTAGGCTTTAGCTCAGAAGACTCTGCAAGCGAATACATTTCCTGATTGCTTGAGCAACCGTACAACTTCACTCGTTCAGAGCCTTCTGGATAGCACGGATCAGCAAGCCAATTGCCACCATAAATAAAGCACGCCTTCTTCGGTAACAGCTTCGCACTCCGCAAAAAAGGAGATAAAGATGAAGCAATGGGCAAACTTGGTTTTTCAATTACCTTTAAAATGGGGGCAGCAATAAATGCGGCAGGCACATGATGCTCCAGAGTTGGAATATCAAAGTCGCTGGGCTTAACCAGAGCTGACGAAACTGCTAATTCATTCCTAAAATCGCCTTGCTGATACAAGGAATAAGTTGGGCTTCCCCCTGCGTTTAAACATAGCCCTTCATGAGAACCAAATACTTCGTCAACCACATTAACAAAACGCTGATAGCTACTTTTTGCAGCACGAGCCACGACAGCCCTTCCTTCCAAAATATTAAGCGCCTTGGCAACGTGGTAGTCGTAACCCATTAGTCCGCTAAGGCTCAATAAATCAGATTGTTTAATACGCTCTAGACAAGACCTAAACTCACTCATGTCAGCAAAGCCACCACGATGCAAACCCACGTCGACCTCAAGGTTAACCTTCATCTTGAGCCCTGACTCTAAAGCAACAGCCTCGTACTCGTTCAAGCGTTCATTTGAGTCAATCAGCCATTGAACTTGCTCTGCTGGCTCAAAGTCTAGCGGCTCACCTTGCTTCTCATACCACTGATAGAAAGCTCTAAGCGCCATGACAGGCATAGGTTTTCCTAACAACAAGTCCGGCTTTACGGGCCATTTATGCTCTGCAATATGTATAAGAAAAGGAAGGTGAAAGCACATTAAACGAGAGGAATTAGTTTCGGACAGTATATATTCCAGCATAGGAATACTGGGTAAAGATTTTGCCACCACTCGATAGGCAAACCCTTTTTCTAGGGTTTCTTTCAAGCGTGCAATATTTTCATCCAACAAAGATTTATCGACAAGCAGTACAGGGCTAGCAAGGCCTGCCTGACTCAGAGCGAGCGATAGCTTAGAAAAATAGTTTGCGTCCATATTATCCAACTAGTCTTATTATTTTTTTGGATCTGCAGTCTAAACCAAGTAAAAGTCCAGCCTACCTGAGATCATAAAATCCCAGACTAACACAAACATGAATATTATTCATATTTTAAGGAATGGCTTACTTCCCAGCTTTGAGAATTACAAACTTCTTATTCGCTGCGATATTTTCAAAGTTACCAAATATTCTTTTCAAGTCAGAATGGTAGCCAAGGTGCCGATTTGCCACGAGCCATACCTCGCCACCCGTTTTCAATGCACGTTTGGCTTCTTTGAAAAAGGATTGGGCTATCGAAGTGCTCACCGTATTTTGCTGATGAAACGGCGGGTTACAAAGAATCAATTCCAATGAATTAGACTTAGCCTTGCTCAAGCCGTCACAAGCAATAAACTCAGCACGGTTTGTAGGCATATTGACCGCCAAATTGTGTTTCGCAGACTGTACCGCCTGAAAAGACTCGTCATAGAAAAACATCTGGGCATTAGGAAAGCGCTGTAAGTAGGCTAAACCAAGTACCCCATTCCCACAGGCTAAATCAGCGACTTGTGAAACCTCCGGTAAGCACTTGTAATGCCCCAAAAAGAAGCGACTGCCAATATCCAAATGATCATTGCTAAAGACATTTGGTAAAGCCTTCAAGTTCAATTCAAAATCGGGAACGCTGACAGACTTGCACTGTTCAAATATATTCTGCTCTGAAGCGTACGCCAGAGATTTATCAACCTCTGCCCTCCAGACTCGCGCTTTTTTTACACCTGGCAAAAAACTCGCCGGGCCAAAGCACTTCTCCAGCAACTCATACTGACCTTTGCTTAAGTGCTTATCCATACCTGCAAGTAAAAGTGTACAGCCTTCTTGTGCCCACTTATTCAGTTCAGCGAGTAAATAAGCCAGCTGGCTTTTAGATTTAGGTACTCGACCAATGATTAAGTCTGGGCGCTCTTCTCGTTTGACGAGATACTCAAGACCCGACTCAAAGTCCAGCACATTATCGTCATTCGCTTCAGCATTCTTCTTGAGGTTCTGTCGCGTTGCTTCTAATGACATCCATGAGTCGCCGTAACAGAGGGGCTTATATTTCATTAAAGGAATCGTCAAAGCACCAAAGTTATCGTGCACGATACAAAGCTGCTTGAAGCTTCCAGCCATGTCATCAACCAGATTAAGCAGGTAGCTGTCTGCAGCATCCCAGGCACGCAACTGACTACGCTTTTCAACAGGATAACGCTGAAGCTCATAATTCTGGCCGTTAGCGGTAAATGCGTTGGGATTTTCTGATGAGGAAGAAGACATAAAGGGATTTTAACTAATGAGCGAACTGAGCATTATAGCTCAAGCCATGCCTATCAAGAAGAGCCTAAGTTTACAGCGCAGCGCCAGCCTGACAAGCAACAGAAAGTCTCTGCCTACAAGCCTGTTGATACAATTGCTGCGCCTTGCTTAAGTTCTTAATAACACCGAAACCGCTTTGATAGAAACGACCTAATTGAAACTGAGCCTGAGCACTTCCTGATTTTGCAGCCACTTCAAACCAACGAAATGATTCATGCGAGTCGTGTTGAGGACCATCTTGTAAATAGATTTGCGCCAAACTTAGCTGAGAATCGATATCACCTTGTTCGGCTGCCAAGGTATACCAACTAATGGCTTCAGCTATGTTTTTACCAGAGACTTCACCAGAATGATAAATTCTGCCTAGTTGATACTGAGACAGTATATGCCCATGATCAGCCGCCCGTCTCAACCAACGCAAAGCCCTTTTCGGTTTAGCTTCGACACCCAATCCATTTAAGAGCATTAGCGCTAAGTTATACTGAGCTTGAACGTCTCCCAACTTAGCCGCCTTCTTGAACCAGCTATTAGCCTTTGTTTCGTCTTTGACGTCTTCATTGGTGTAATAAATTAAGGCTAGATTATATTGAGCTGAGGTATCGCCCTGTTCGGCCGCTAGCGTATACCACTTTATCGCTTTATTAATATCTCTAGGTAAACCGTCACCTTTCTCATACAGCACAGCTAGATTATTTTGCGCTTCCAACAAGCCTGACTCAGCGGCTTCTACGTACCATATCTGCGCATTAGAAATGTTCTTAGCGACACCTAAACCTTCCTGATTAATTCGGGCCATATAGAATTGGGCAATGCTATCGCCTTTATAAGCTAATGGCTCCCATATATTTTTGGCGCAGACATAGTCTCCTGAATTGAAGCAGTGGCGGGCTTGGTCAGAGCTCGCATGCATCTCGATAGAAGTAACCAATAAAAGAAAAGCTAGAGTAAATTTAATATGAGCAATAAAGCTCGGCCAGAAACCAGTATTCAATACAAGATACCCTTAATCATCTGTCACCCGAAATAAGTACGTATCAGTATATACCAGCAACCCGGAAATAGGAGGTTATCTATATATTATGGGAAGCCAGCTAATGTACGTTTTACTCTTAGTATCGCGAAGCTGTAAAGTTAGCGGTGTTGAATCTAGACTTATTAGAGGTTTGATTCTTGGCAAAAGCTTTAAGCTGGTAAAAAAGAATATTCTTTTACATTAGCCAATGTTAAATACCTCGACGTAACTCCCAAGGGAAAACCTTCCCCATGCTGTTTAATAAAGTCTGCACAATTATAGGGTCCATTAAGTCAGTGAGTTCCCACTGACTTAAAAATAATAGCGCTAAATACTGATCAGCCAGGCTGAGGTCTTGTTCGCCACATGTCAGCATATCTGCAATTGACGAAAACATTGGCTTATCATCACTCTTGTACATCAAACGCCCATAAGAACAAACAGGCTTGCCTAAGACCATTGCCTCATGAACCAAGTTAGAGTTAACCGATACGACCCCAACACAATTTTTATGCGCGGCTAAATCAATACTACGGATACCTTTCTTAGCCTCGATAAATGTCACACCCTTTGGTAACGTCGGAGCATTAGATAAGCGGCATTTTTTAGCAGGATGCTCAGTCACGATAATGTTCACACCTTGCGCTTCCGCATAACTCCGATCAATTAGCGCCTGAGCCAATAAATCGTTGGCGCCCTTCTGCCCATACAAGCTCTCAAAACCAGAATCAGAAAACTTCAGGTTATAGTCCTCTCCTCCTTGGAGTGGCAATAAACAAAAAGGCTTTTGAGTAAGGCCTGCGATATCAACCTTTTTAGGCCT
>NZ_LWEY01001268.1:0-1149 GCF_001634935.1 Oleiphilus sp. HI0043
TCGGCGGATTTGTTTTTTGAAGAACCGGCTGCGGGTGGCGACACGAACAGCTCGCCAGAGTCGGGTGATATAAGCGAAGAAGAATTTGAAAAACTATTGGATGACTTGCATGGTGAAGGTCAGTTCAATAGCGAAGGTATTGCTGCAGGTGATGCCACGTCTGAAGCGTCAGCTACTCCTGCTGGCGGTGATGGAGAGTTGATTACCGATAATGAGTTCGAAAAGCTACTGGATGAACTTCATGGAGCAGGCGGGTCGCCAACGACCAAGGCTGCTGCCAGTTCTGCGCCGGCTCCAGAGCCCACACCAAAGCCAGCGCCTGCACCGGCCCCAGCCTCAGCAGCTGCAGCTAAGCCAAAGCCGGCTGCAAAACCAGCTGCTAAAGCGGCATCGAAGAAGAATGAAACCATAGCGACAGAAACAACAGTTCGTGTTGATACAAAGCGCCTAGACGATATCATGAATATGGTGGGTGAATTGGTGCTTGTGCGTAACCGACTAAAACGTCTTGGCGATGCAAGCAGTGACGAGTCCATGCAGAAGGCTGTGTCCAACTTAGATGTCGTGACAGGTGATCTTCAGTCAGCGGTTATGCAAACTCGAATGCAGCCGATTAAGAAGGTCTTTGGACGTTTTCCCAGGGTTGTGCGAGATTTGGCTCGGAACCTTAAGAAAGAGGTTAACCTGGTTCTGGTTGGTGAAGATACTGACCTTGATAAGAACCTTGTTGAAGCGCTATCTGACCCCTTGGTTCACCTTGTACGAAACGCTGTAGACCACGGCATTGAAATGCCTGATGACCGTGTGACGAAAGGTAAGGAACGTATAGGGCAGGTGGTTCTGTCAGCACAGCAGGAAGGTGATCATATCATGCTAGCCATTGAAGATGATGGCGCAGGTATGGATGCTGAGGTTCTACGTCAAAAAGCTGTTGAAAAAGGCATTTACGACCAAGACGCTGCTGATCGCTTAAGCGATAGCGAATGTTATAACCTTATTTTTGCACCTGGCTTTTCGACTAAGCAGGAAATATCCGATATTTCCGGCCGTGGTGTGGGAATGGATGTTGTTAAGACAAAAATTACCCAGTTAAACGGTACGGTAAATATTGATTCTGAGTTAGGTAAAGGCTCGCGACTTTCAATTAAA
>NZ_LWEY01001269.1:0-670 GCF_001634935.1 Oleiphilus sp. HI0043
TGGTCTGGCTTATGAGCCTATGGAAATGTATAAAGGCCTTGAACCAAATGGTGGCATCATTAACTGGCCCAGTCTCCAGGTGACTATGCAGCTAATCGTTCGCTGGAAAAAGATTCCTGATGGCTTTGCCCAGAAGACTCGCACATTACTGGCAAATAAATACCTTAGTGATATCAAATCAATTGAGCAGAGCGAGCAAACTATCCCCGAGAAATATTGGATCAATATTTCAGATCAAGCTAAGGATGAGTGGAATGAACTATTTCGTGAAAGCCGTTTAGCCTTGCGGGACAGAAATGTATACAACGCAAAAGCGTTAACCTTGTTCAGAAAAGTTCGCTGTAAAGTCGACCCCAACTTGGCTGAGTGTACTTCTAAAGATAAGGAATAATTTCATTTGGGGTGACGGTCTCCGTTCGGAAATGCATTAGCTGCCACCCCAGTTTCATAATCGTAAAATAACAAAAACGATTCTTATGGACGTAGCAAGCCGCTGGCTCAAGCGCTGTCTATCGCTGACTGTTCTGATACTTTTACTCGGCACGGTAACAGCAGGTACCAGCGAAAACATTAATGCACAAATGCTCAAACTAGGAATTTATCTGTGGGATGACTACTTCATTCTACGTGGAGAAGAGCCTAAGCCTGAATGCAACCCAAAGCCTGATAT
>NZ_LWEY01001270.1:0-1315 GCF_001634935.1 Oleiphilus sp. HI0043
TGAAGGCAATGAGGCTATGCAGATTTCTCAGGTAACTGACGAAGATGCTATCTACGGCCTTGAAGCGATCGCCGAGCTCTTTGAGTTTGTCGACAGTAACGTTAAAGCGATACTTGAAACCTCTCCCGAACTATTCAAAGTACGTAACGCTGCTAACTCTATCTTCGAAAATTCTATCGCACTGAAAAAAGATACATCTACTCTATCGAACCAGTTCCAAAACCAGGCTGATGACCGCTTCTTTAACCCGAATACGGCTTATATCATTCTAGCGCTAATCATCATGTTGATTGTTTATGCTGGCTGGTACTTATACCGCGAATCTCAAAATCGTCTGCAAATGACGGAAGAACAGAACGAACAGAACCAAAACGCAATCTTACGTTTACTTGATGAACTTGCCGACCTTGCTGATGGTGACCTGACAACAGAAGCAACAGTAACCGAGGATTTCACGGGTGCAATTGCTGACTCGATTAACTTCGCGATCGACCAAATGCGTGGCTTGGTAAAAGCTATTCGTGATACCGCCTTACAGGTTGCTTCATCAGCCCAGGAAACACAGGGCACAGCGATGCAGCTGGCTGAATCTTCAGAGCATCAGGCGCAAGAAATTGCGGGTGCTTCTGCCGCGGTTAACGAAATGGCGGTGTCTATCGACCAAGTATCATCTAACGCTGCAGAGTCTACTTCGGTTGCGGAAAGATCGGTAACCATCGCGAAGAAAGGTGCTGAAGTGGTACAAAATACCATCCACGGCATGGACACTATTCGTGAGCAGATTCAAGAAACATCAAAACGTATCAAACGCTTGGGTGAATCATCTCAGGAAATCGGGGATATCGTATCCTTGATCAACGACATTGCCGACCAGACCAACATTCTATCTTTGAACGCTGCGATTCAGGCATCGATGGCTGGGGATGCAGGTCGAGGCTTCGCGGTTGTTGCCGACGAAGTACAGAGACTGGCGGAACGTTCTTCTGCTGCAACCAAGCAGATTGAAGCACTGGTTAAAACCACTCAGACAGATACCAACGAAGCGGTAATCTCGATGGAACACACCACGGCAGAAGTGGTACGAGGAGCTCGACTTGCACAAGATGCGGGTGTTGCCCTAGAAGAAATCGAAACAGTTTCGATGAGTCTTGCAGACTTGATCCAGAATATCTCTAACGCGTCACGTCAACAGTCATTGTCGGCGGGTCACATTTCTAACACGATGAACGTTATTCAAGAGATTACCTCTCAAACTTCATCAGGTACGACGGCAACAGCGAAATCTATCGGTAACCTTGCTGAAATGGCTAGTCAG
>NZ_LWEY01001271.1:0-963 GCF_001634935.1 Oleiphilus sp. HI0043
TGCTTTCCGTTAGCAGCACGCAAATCCAGATGCGGAACCGACATGGGTGGTGCGCCGACTTTCGCTTTACCGTAAGTTTTTGCAGAGTAGTGTTTAGCGTCTTCTTCACTAATAGGCGCCATCAAGAAGCGACCACCAACAGGGAAGCCTGCAAATCGAGTTCTATCTGGTAAGTGGCTTAGTTTAAGAAGCGGGAATGCGCCTCCACCTGCGGCAACAAATAGCGTGTCGCCTTTAAAGCGCATTTTCTGATCGCCTTTTTGGGTTTCAACTAGCCATTGCTTAACCGGGTTTTTATGAACACGCGTAACATGCGTTCCGTAGTGAAATTCAACCCCTTCCTGCTTTGCCAAATAAGCAGCCATTTGCTCGGTGATCGACTCAAAATTAACATCTGTTCCCGTCGCAATCATGGTCGCAGCCATCTTTTCAGAAGTCGGTCGATTTTCCATGGTATAGGGGATCCATGATTTAATTTCATCATGATCTTCCGAATACTGCATATGCTCAAAATAGTGGTGCTGAGACATTTCTTCAAAACGCAATTTCAGCTCATTGATACTGTCTTCATGAACCAGGGTGCAGTGTTTTGTCGGAACGATAAAGCTTGTAGGGTCTTCGATAATCCCCTTCTTAACCAAATAAGCCCAAAACTGCTTGGCGATATTGAATTGACCGTGTATTGCGAGTGCCTTTTCGACTTCGATAATATCCTCATCGACCGGCGTATAGTTCAATTCACAATTTGCTTCATGGCCTGTTCCCGCGTTATTGAATACGCTGGAGTTGCTTTTGGCTGGCCCAGAAAGGCGCTCTATGATGGTTATTTTAAGCTTCGGGTTCAGTTCTTTCGCTAGGGTGGCAAAGGTAATTCCCATTATCCCTGCGCCGACAATTACTACATTCATATAATACTCTTGCTTGTAAGCGTGGTTTAAACTTGATACGAGGAGAAGAGTCAGA
>NZ_LWEY01001272.1:0-1762 GCF_001634935.1 Oleiphilus sp. HI0043
TTGATGGTATTTTCATCAATAACAACCTTGCTTATGCCCGACTCGGATGGAATGTGATACATAGTATCGAGTAAAACATTCTCCAAAATCGACCTTAAGCCACGAGCACCAGTCTTTCTTTCCATTGCCTTATTGGCAACAGCACGAAGCGCCTCTTCCCTAAAATCAATTTCAACGCCTTCCATTTCAAAAAGCTTTTGATATTGCTTAGAGAGCGAGTTCTTAGGCTCTGTCAAAATTTGCATTAACGCAGCTTCATCAAGCTCGTTTAGCGTTGCAATCACCGGCAAACGACCAACAAACTCAGGAATCAAACCATACTTAACCAAGTCTTCGGTTTCGACTTCTTTTAGCGTCTCACCAACCTTACGCTCTGCATCCTTACTCTTAACCGATGCACCAAAGCCAATTCCACTCTTCTCAGAACGATCAGCAATAACCTTATCCAGGCCTGCAAAGGCACCGCCACAGATAAACAGCATATTAGTTGTATCAACCTGCAAGAATTCTTGCTGAGGATGCTTACGTCCACCCTGAGGAGGAACCGAAGCAACCGTACCTTCGATCAACTTAAGCAAAGCCTGTTGCACACCTTCACCTGACACATCTCGTGTAATTGAAGGGTTATCAGACTTACGAGAAATCTTGTCGATTTCATCAATATAAACAATTCCGCGCTGCGCTTTCTCTACGTCGTAATCGCACTTTTGCAGAAGCTTCTGAATAATGTTCTCGACGTCTTCACCAACGTAACCGGCTTCTGTCAGCGTGGTTGCATCAGCAATCGTAAATGGAACATTCAATAAGCGCGCTAGCGTCTCGGCCAATAGCGTTTTACCACTACCCGTTGGGCCAATCAGCAAGATATTACTCTTGCCCAGCTCAATATCAGACTTAGCATTGTCGAACTTCAGACGCTTATAATGGTTATAAACAGCAACAGAAAGAACTACTTTAGCTCTCTCCTGCCCAATCACATAGTCGTCAAGCGTTTCTTTAATTTCTTGCGGTACAGGTAGTCTATCACTAGCTTCCTCAGAAGCTGTCTCCTGCACCTCTTCACGAATAATATCGTTACAGAGGTCTACACATTCATCACAGATAAAGACAGATGGGCCTGCAATCAGTTTTCTCACTTCATGCTGACTTTTGCCACAAAAGGAGCAGTAAAGTAATTTACCGTTATCTCCGCCCTTACCGTTTTTTTCATCGGTCATCAGATTTCCTACTTACTGTACAAAGCGCCTCTTCGAACGCCTGCGCGCAATGAAGCGGCTCTTACCGCTGCGCGATATTCATTTAATCGCCTGAGAAGTCCTATTCGAGCAGCTTAAGCTCTATCTTCCCAGGCAAGTGCCCCTCACTACTACTCTGCCGACGGACGCTTTTCAATCACTGAGTCAATTAAACCATATTCTACTGCCTCAGCACCATCCATAAAATTGTCACGATCTGTATCTTGAGCAACTTCTTCGATATCACGGCCTGTATGTTCAGCCATAATTTTATTCAGCTTATCACGAATCGTTAGAATTTCTTTAGTATGAATCTCAATATCAGTCGCCTGCCCCTGATAACCACCTAAAGGTTGGTGAATCATCATTCGCGAATGAGGAAGACAATGACGCTTACCTTGAGCACCACCCGTCAACAACAATGCGCCCATACTACACGCCTGACCAATACATAACGTAGAAACATCCGGCTTGATAAACTGCATTGTGTCATAGATAGACATACCCGCAGTAACTGAGCCACCAGG
>NZ_LWEY01001273.1:0-1566 GCF_001634935.1 Oleiphilus sp. HI0043
CATTACATATGTGGCTTCCTCCCGCTTATACCCATGCGCCCTCAGCTGTTACCGCGTTTTTGGCCAGCACAGCGACTAAAGTTGCAGTGTATGTGATGATTCGTTTCATCTTTACAATATTCGGGGCTGACCATGTTTTCACCGATATGGGCATGGATCTAATTTTGATGGTCTTGGCTGTCGTCGCAATTTTCAAGTGCTCTTACATGGCAACCGTGCAGAGCAACGTTAAAACAGTCCTTGCTTATAGTAGTGTTGCGCAAATTGGTTATATGATTCTCGGACTGAGCTTAGTCAGCGTAACAGGTTTGATGGCGGGACTTATCCACATATTTAACCATGCACTCATGAAAGGAGCTTTGTTTATGGCCGTCGGTGCCGTCTTTTATCGCGTAGGCTCTGTNGATATAAAAGCGTTCAGAGGTTTGGGCAAACACATGCCTTTAACCATGGCGGCATTCACAATTGCTGGCCTGAGTATAATCGGCGTACCGCTCACCGTTGGTTTTGTAAGTAAATGGTATCTGGTGACAGCAGCGCTAGAACAAAATCATTGGGTACTTGCTGCACTTGTACTTGCTGGCTCATTGTTAGCGGTAATCTATATTGGCCGGGTATTAGAGGCTGCGTATTTCCAAAAACTACCAGAATCACAAAACCCTAATAATATTAAAGAAGTTCCCTGGCTAATGCTGGCTCCGATGTGGGCACTTGTATTGGCAAACATTTATTTTGGTATCGATACAAGCTTGACTACCGACGCTGCAAATAGCGCATCTCAATGGTTATTCCAGAATACAACCTTAAGTATTAATGCTCAGGAGGTTTCTCCATGAACCTCTGGCAAGGTATTGAGCCATCACAGCTGATCACCCTCTCGATTCTTGTACCTTTTATTGGTGCGTTAATCGTTATCGCAACAGGTAAGAACCCAAACATCAGAGAGGCTGTCACATTAAGTACAGCAGCTATCTTATTCTCTATCGTATTAGCAATTACCGACTATACCTTTCAGGGTGTTGCCCTTAAGCTTGATGTTATCGACTTATTTCCAGGTCTTGGGATCAGCTTTGAAGTTGAACCCCTTGGCGTACTTTTCGCTATTGTAGCGAGCTTCTTGTGGATCATTACCAGCATCTACGCGATTGGTTATATGCGAGGCCACAATGAAGAAAACCAAACTCGATTTTTCTGCTGCTTCGCACTGGCGATCAGTTCCGTTATGGCAATTTGCTTCTCAGGCAACCTGCTAACACTATTCATATTTTATGAAGTATTAACACTGTCAACTTACCCACTAGTAACACATGCTGGGACTGAAGCAGCCAAGCAAGGCGGCAGAACTTACCTCGGCATCTTGCTTAGTACATCAATCGCATTTTTACTCTTTGCTGTCTTGGGTACTTACAGCTTAACAGGCACATTGGATTTCCAAGCAGGTGGAATTTTTGATAATTCACACAGCAAGGCCGTCCTTAGCGTTCTACTCGTTCTATTCTGCTATGGCATTGGTAAAGCAGCCATTATGCCTTTCCATCGCTGGCTACCTGCCGCAATGGTTGCGCC
>NZ_LWEY01001274.1:0-1281 GCF_001634935.1 Oleiphilus sp. HI0043
ACCGCAACATTTAACATCGCCTCTTCAACGACTTGCTGTTGCTGCTGAATGGGGTTAACCAACTGGTTCATTAGGGCATCTAGCTGTGACAATTTTTCGGCAATTTCACCCTGGCCTTGGGCAACCCCTTGTTCGTAACCTTCACTTTTACCGGCCTCCAAACCTTCTGCATGACCCGCAGCACGACCGTCCTCTGAACCTTTAGCGAAACCATCTCGATGGCCTTCTTCAAAGCCGGAGTCATATGCCTGCTTAGTTATTGATTCAATTTGCTGTGCAGTCGGTGGTTTGACTTTCTCCTTTCTGGCGTTTTCTGCCTGACTAGCCGCACGACCGGGATCGCCAATATTCGGCAGCTCCCAGCGTTCGTAGGCGCTCAGTTCACCTAAAGGGACACGCTTGTTTTTGTCACTCATGCTATATCATCGCTTCGCCAGATCCGCCCAGCGCAATTTCACCGGATTCAGACAAGCGTCGAGCAATGGTGAGTATCTCTTTCTGCGCACCTTCTACCTCACTCACCTTAACAGGACCTTTCGCCTCAAGGTCATCACGGAGTAATTCGGCAGCACGCTTAGACATATTCTTAAAGATTTTTTCTTGTAATTCAGTATCAGCACCCTTGAGTGCAACAATAAGAATATCTGAGGAGACTTCCCTGAGGAGCGTTTGTATCCCTCTATCATCAACATCCTTGAGATTATCGAAGACAAACATCAGCTCTTCTATCTCAGTACCGAGTTCAGCATCAACTTCTTTGATACTATCCATCAAGTCGGCTTCAATAGTTGTATCAATAAAGTTCATAATATCTGCCGCACACTTGACACCACCGATCTTACTGGTCTTAGTCGCAGCGTTACCCGAGAACTGTTTTTCGAGAATATCATTCAGCTCTTGCAAAGCCTGTGGCTGAATGCTTTCGAGAGAAGCGACACGCATAATAACGTCAAGACGTACCTTTTCGTCTAATACGCCTAGCACTTCAGCAGCCTGATCTGATTCAAGATATGACAATACAATGGCCTGAATCTGTGGATGCTCATAACGTATAAGCTCCGCTACAGCACGACCATCCATCCATTTAAGCGTATCTAAACCAGTTGTATTACCACCAACAAGAATTCGGTCAATTAAGCTATCCGCCTTGTCCTGACCTAAAGCCTCTGTCAGCATATTCTTGATATACTCATCAGAACCGATTCCCATACCCGTTTGGGATCCGACAGCCTCCAGAAACTCGATCATTACCCCTTCGACCTGTTCCTGACTAATATCTTT
>NZ_LWEY01001275.1:0-1205 GCF_001634935.1 Oleiphilus sp. HI0043
AGAAAGAAGAATAAAAGCCGTCCATGTGTAGGCATGGAGGGCTTTTTTTGTTTCTATCCAAGAGAATTTTCACGACTGGCTTGTAAATCGTGTATAATTCTGCCCAAATTTAAAACTGTGCTATCAGTGCAGTAAATCTGATTTAAAGGTTGAGGTAAGTATATGGGTGTTGTGACCAAACGTTCGTCCATGACGTTTTTTTCTGATGGTGAGAGCCATTACAGTCACCGGGTAAGAATAGTCTTAGCGGAAAAAGGTGTCGCAGTTGACGTTGTTAACGTTGACCCAGATAACAAGCCTGCTGAGCTTTCTGATCATAATCCATACAATGACTTGCCTACTTTGGTTGACCGCGACTTAGTACTTTATGAGTCGGATATTATGATGGAGTACTTGGATGAGCGCTTTCCGCACCCTCCTTTGTTGCCAGTATATCCGGTTGCTCGAGCGCAAAGCCGCTTGATGATGTACCGAATCCGTAAAGATTGGAGTCGTCTGGCTGATGCAATTCTTGCTGATCCGCATGCTGCGAAGGCGAATGAGTATCGTAAGGAATTGNAAGAAAGCCTGATTGCTACAGCGCCGATTTTTTCAGAAATGCCTTACTTCATGAGTGAAGAGTTTACCATTGTCGATTGCTGTGTTTCTGCCTTGTTGTGGCGTTTACCGGTAATGGGAATTGAGTTAGATGATGTCCAGGCAAAACCGATTTCGAAGTATATGGATCGTATATTTCAGCGTGAGTCCTTTCAAGCTAGCTTGTCTGAACTAGAAAAAGAAATGCGACACTAAGTCGCTAAATAATGAGTAAAGGGGTGAGCGGAATGACTCCAAGTCGGCCATATCTGGTTCGAGCACTAAATGATTGGATTTTGGATAACGACATGACGCCGTATATCGTCGTTGATGCCGGTATCCAGGGTGTAAGTGTCCCAGAAGACTATGTCACGAATGGGCAAATTATACTCAATATTAGTCCTGGTGCGGTTAATGAGCTGTTAATTGATGGGGAGGCTATTAGTTTTCGAGCGCGTTTTGGTGGCGTTCCGATGCAGGTCTACGTTCCTATCGTAGCTATTATGGCGATTTACTCAAAAGAAAATGGACAGGGTATGGTGTTCGGGGCTGGGCCTGGTGCACCAGAGCCGCCGAGTCCGAATGACCCACAAGATGAAGGGAAGAAAGCGGCAGAACACCTGCCTCAT
>NZ_LWEY01001276.1:0-1211 GCF_001634935.1 Oleiphilus sp. HI0043
ACAACCCACACGTTGAACCAAAATAGTGCAAAACTAATCCATCCGTGAACCGTATATGAACTTAAGCTAAGTCAATCTTAAGTGCCTTATTAAAGAGACTTGCAGCGTACTTAACCATGTTGAGTTAGAATCATACCTCCAATGGTATATAAATTGCTGCGATAACTTGCAAAAATTAGCAATGTATTGATTATAGCATTCATAACACGGCAGTACGGAGATTAGAGATGAAGCAGCAGCTTGTGGTAATCGGAAACGGCATGGCTGGAATGAAAGCTGTAGAAGAGTTAGTCAGCGCCTCTCCTGAAAAGTTTGATATTACGGTCTTTGGTGCTGAGCCCTACGGCAACTACAACCGAATCATGCTATCCCCCGTACTCTGTGGAGAAAAGTCCATTGAAGATATCATTATTCATGACCGGCAATGGTATCACGACCATAATATAACCCTGTATTCCGGAGCAGATAAGCTGGTTATTGATATCGATAGAAGCAAACGTTGCGTCACAGCACGTGATGGCACTCAAGCACGTTATGACAGACTACTGATAGCAACAGGCTCTAAACCCTTTATTCTTCCTATTCCAGGAAGCAAACTCGAAGGTGTGATCGCCTTTCGCGATATATATGATGTCAATAAGATGCTTGCCTATAGCGAGACAAAAAAGAATGCAGTGGTCTTAGGCGGCGGGCTACTAGGTCTTGAAGCAGCCAACGGCCTTGCGCAGCGAGGCATGCACGTTACCGTTATTCATAGCAAGGAAGTGCTCCTTAACAGACAGCTCGATGCGACAGCCGGTCACTTACTCCAGCAGGAACTCACAAGCCGAAACGTTAAGTTTAAAATGCCGGCCGAGACAGAAGAGCTTCTTGCAGATGATTCAGGGCATGTTAGAGCCGTTCGCTTTGCCGATGGAAGTGAGCTCGACTGCGACTTATTTGTTATGGCGATTGGCGTCAGGCCAAATTTTGAACTGGCTGAGAAAGCGGGCTTACATTGTGAAAAAGGCATTGTTGTCAGCGATACATTACAAACGTACGACCCTAGCATCTATGCTGTGGGGGAGTGCATTCAGCATAGAGGCGACACTTTTGGCCTGGTAGCACCTTTGTTCGAGCAAGCCAGAGTATGTGCTAATCACCTCAGTGGCCACGGTGTTGCGGAATACAAGACTCTCCCCAGTGCGACCAAATTAAAAGTAACCGGTATT
>NZ_LWEY01001277.1:0-3664 GCF_001634935.1 Oleiphilus sp. HI0043
TGAAACGTTCGCCTTCGCCATTGATCAGGTAACCACCTTCACCACGACAACCTTCTGTTACCAGTGTACCCGCTCCAGCGATACCTGTTGGGTGGAACTGCCACATTTCCATATCCTGCGCTGGGAAGCCAGCGCGAAGCGCCATCCCCATACCGTCACCAGTATTAATCAAAGCGTTAGTAGTCGACTGATAAATACGACCAGCACCACCCGTCGCCATAACAGTTGCCTTAGCCTTAACGTATACACGCTCACCTGTTTCAATACAGATAGCAATGACACCAACCACTGCACCTTTTTGGTTTTTCACCAAATCGACTGCATACCATTCATTAAGAAAGGTAGTGCCGCCCTTCAAGTTGCCCTGGTATAGTGCGTGCAATAGTGCGTGACCTGTACGGTCAGCAGCAGCACAAGTACGTGCAGCCTGAGTCGGATTATCCGGCCCTTTAGACTGGCCACCAAACGGGCGCTGGTAGATACGACCTGCTTCAGTTCGCGAGAAAGGCAAACCCATATGATCCAATTCAAATACAGCCTGAGGGCCAACTGAACACATATATTCAATTGCGTCCTGATCACCGATATAGTCTGACCCTTTAACAGTGTCATACATGTGCCAGCGCCAATCATCATTTGGATCCGCACTTGCGATCGCACAAGTTATACCACCTTGAGCAGAAACCGTGTGAGAACGAGTTGGGAATACTTTAGTAATACAAGCTGTTTTGATGCCGGATTCTGTCAATTGAAGTGCTGCGCGCATACCAGCACCGCCACCACCAATAACTATTGCATCATAATTAAGCGTTCTTAATTTAGACATTTCTTACAGCCCCCAAAGAATCTGAACACCCCAGACCACGTAAACGAACATGACCAGGCCACAACCAGCTTGAAAAATAAACCTGAATACCATTGCTTTTAGATAGTCTGTAGACACCGTCCACAAACCGATCCAAGCGTGAGCACCCAAAGATAACAAAGCAAGTAAAGAAAATACTCTGACACAAGTTTGACTAAACAGCTCACTCCACTGCATGTATGTCAAGTCAGGGTTTAGCACTAGATAACCCAGAATAAATACCGTGTAAGCAGCCAACACAACCGCTGTAACACGCTGAATCATCCAATCATAGAGTCCACTACGACCAAAACTAGTAACACTTGCTACCATAACCAAACTCCTGCCAATAAGATAAGTACAACTGACACTGCTATAACAACTTTGGCACCGAACTGGCCAGCTTCAAGCGTTTCACCAATACCACAGTCCATTAATAAATGTTTAATTCCCGCTACCAAGTGATAAAGAAGCGCAGAAACCAAGCCCCACATAATCAAAGTAACAAAAGCACCGTCCAGACACTCTTTAGCGGCGTTAAAACCGTCTTCGCTCGAGAGCGAAAGTTCAAGGACATACATAAGAATTGCCACACCAACGAACAAGGCCACACCGGTAACACGGTGCACAATTGACGTTAGCGCAGGCAGAGGAAAACTAAATTGAGTTAGATCGAGATTTACAGGTCGTTTATCTTTCACAGCACATATACTCTCTCAAGTTGGCATGAGCTAATTTAAACAAAGGAAGGCGTCTCTAAAGATTCGCCAACCCTTGCAACCTTTTTATAATAAGATGTTTCAACGCTATTCAGCCTTGCCGCCCGAAAATCTACAATAAAGATTATCCGAAACAAAACGTGAAATAGGCCACCACCTAATTTTGCTGACGGATTATAGGGATTAAGGCCGCGAAATACAAACCACGAACAAAAATAACGGCATTATTTGGCCATTATAAATTTTCTTGTATTTGACAATAATATTTCAGCAACATAGTAGCCCCGCCTTAGGCAGCTCTGGCACCATATCAAGCTTTTTTTCTTAGTTTTCATACCCACTTTGCACCAAATTAGCTTTTATTAGATATTTCCGCGCCACAGCCGTGCAAATTTCACCCACCCAAAAAGCCGAAACTTTCTTTGATTTTTTTTTCATCTACATTGGCACATTACAGAGACGTGACTATAGTCATTCTATTTGGCATAATGCGCAAACTTTTAAGTCGCCAACTGGCCGCAAGCTTTTTACCTATTAAGCAGCAGCTACGCTTGGCTTACTCTATCTCAGCAACAGGAGAGCACCATGACTGATAAAAAAGCTCAGTTATCGGTTGATGGGAAAACCATCGATTTACCAATTTATTCTGGCTCTGTCGGCCCAGATGTAATAGATGTACGAGGCCTAGTATCAGAAGGTGTCTTTACTTATGACCCTGGATTCGTGTCCACTGCGGCATGCGAATCTAAAATCACCTACATTGATGGCGGCAAAGGTGTACTTCTTCACAGAGGCTACCCAATAGAACAGCTAGCTGAAAATTCAGACTACCTTGAACTATGCCACCTACTTTTGCACGGAGAACTTCCGACAGCAGAAGAAAACGAACATTTCAGAAAAACTGTTCGCAACCACACAATGGTTCACGATCAAGTTAACCAATTCTTTAAGGGCTTCCGAAGAGACGCTCACCCGATGGCGATCATGTGCGGCGTCGTTGGTGCTCTTTCAGCGTTCTACCACGATACGATGGACATCTCTGACGAAGAACACCGTGAAATAGCAGGCTTCCGCCTTGTAGCTAAAATGCCGACTATTGCAGCGATGTGCTACAAGTACTCAATCGGCCAGCCTTTCATGTATCCAAACAATGACTTGGATTATGCAGAAAACTTCCTGCACATGATGTTCAGCACGCCAGCTGGCGATGTTAAGTTTGACCCAGCCATCTCAAAGGCAATGGATAAGATCTTCATGCTTCATGCTGACCATGAGCAGAATGCATCAACATCAACTGTCCGCCTAGCTGGCTCAACTGGCGCCAACCCATTTGCTTGTATCGCTTCTGGCATCGCTGCACTTTGGGGCCCTGCTCACGGCGGCGCAAACGAAGCTGTACTAACAATGCTTAACGAAATCGGTGACGTATCTCGGATCGATGAATACGTAGCCAAAGCGAAAGACAAGAACGACCCATTCCGTCTGATGGGCTTCGGTCACCGCGTATACAAAAACTTCGACCCTCGCGCCAAAGTTATGCGCGAAACATGCGAAGAAGTTCTTGGTGCACTAGGCCTTGAGAATGATCCTCTATTGAAGATCGCGCGTCGCCTTGAGCAGATAGCACTAGAAGATGAGTACTTTGTTGCAAGAAAGCTATATCCAAACGTAGACTTCTACTCGGGTATCATTTTGAAAGCTATCGGTATTCCTGAGTCAATGTTTACCGTTATCTTCGCAATGTCTCGAACTATTGGTTGGTTCTCACACTGGAACGAAATGGTTAGTGAAAACTACCGCATTGGTCGTCCACGCCAGCTTTATACTGGTCACGACAAGCGCGACTACCCTGCCTAAGCGCAAAGCTAAGGTATAAAAAAACCCGCTCTTGCGGGTTTTTTTATACCTAAATCAGTTTTAATTCTGCACCAATCATTTCCCGAGTACGCCTCGCCAAGCCCTTACGACATAAGGATGCTGAGTCCATAGGTTCCAGATAACGGACATGAGCATACACCTTTTCAACCCTTAGAATACGCTCAAGCGTATCAATAAACGAGTCATCATCTATAAACGCTGGCTCAGGCAAGAGCCGACCAAA
>NZ_LWEY01001278.1:0-6356 GCF_001634935.1 Oleiphilus sp. HI0043
CACGATTTCAGCTGGCAAGTTTAAGTCACTTTCCCAATCGCTTGGCAGGCTNNGTGAATTAAAAGGTTTTGCTCCTTTTAAAACTTGTGGGAAGGTGAAGTGATTAGGTGCGTTTAGCGCCTAGCTGATGAGTCCGGATACCAACCTGATGATCTGTTATACAGGTGTTGCGGAGGGCTTCATCAGGTAATAATGTCTTCCGATCCTATTACTTTTTCCCTTCTCGACTCCGGCTGATACTTATTTCTAGGCGGAGCAAGTTATTGAAAATTCATAGTAAGTCATTACTCTTATTAACCAAATGGGTTGTTGCAATTAGCTTATGGCTAACGATTGCATCGACTGCGAATGCACATTTTCAAATGATCTATACCCCTGACCTATTAAGAAGCAAAGGCGGCATAGTGGAATTGAGAATGCCCTTTACCCACCCAGCAGCCAATGGTTATGTGATGGCTGTTGATAAGCCGCTTGCGTTCTATCACATCAAAAAAGGCAAGAAGAAAGATCTGAGCACAAAGCTGGTAGAAAGTAACTGGGCCAGTGCCGAGAATACGGGCATTTCTTACGAGTCTTCAGTTAAGCTGAAAGGCTTAGGCGATAATATCTTTGTCTTCGAAATGGCGCCATATTTGGAGAAAAGCGAAGATGTTTTTATCCAACAGTTCGCAAAAACCATTATCAATGTAGGCAGCCTGCCAAGCGATTGGGAAAGTGACTTAAACTTGCCAGCTGAAATCGTGCCCCTTACGAAACCCTACGCGATCTATGAGGGCGGAAGCTTCACTGGCATTGTGCGAAGTCACGGAAAGCCCGTACCTTTTGCGGAAATCGAAGTTGAATACATCAACTATTTACCTGAAATGTCAAAGAATGCGTTCTCTAGTGATCCCACGATTCAAGTTCCTGCAGAAGCATTTATTACGATGACAATTTATGCCGATGCTAGCGGAACATTCACGTTTGCGATACCGAAGGCGGGTCAATGGGGTTTTGCTGCGCTGGGCGTAGGGCCACAAAAGAAATTTAAAGGTAAAGAGCTGTCTCAAGACGCTGTCATTTGGGTGCAAGCCCATGAACTTAAGTAGAGGGTGCCAACGTGCATATAGTTGATGGTGCGCTTGCGGCGCCGGTTCTAGCAGCTGGTGTTGTACTTAGTGTAGTGGGGGTGGCGATCGGGTTAAAGAAGCTCGATTACGACCACTTACCTCAAGTCGGCGTACTATCGGCTGCGTTTTTCGTTGCCTCATATATCCATCTCCCACTTGGTTTTTCTAGTGTTCATCTTATTTTAAACGGCTTGATTGGCCTGGCACTTGGCTGGGCGGCTTTTCCCGCGTTGCTTGTTGCCTTGCTGTTGCAAGCTGTTTTCTTTGGCTTTGGCGGCTTCGTTGTCCTCGGTGTCAATACATTTAATATCGCACTACCGGCTGTGCTGATGTACTACGTATGTCATAGAGGGATCTCTGCTCCGAACACAAATTTAGCTGCGATATGGGGCGCGATTGGTGGCGCCGGTGCGATTCTACTAACTACATTGTTAGTTGCGGGCTCCCTGGCATTATCTGGAGAGGCGTTTGTGCTCGCGGCTCAAGCGACCGTATTGGCGCATATACCGATTATGATCCTAGAAGGTTTTGTTACCGGCGCGGCTGTCTTGCTGATTCGACAAGTTAAACCTGAGCTCCTGCGTATATCGGAGGATTGGGATGATACGTAATCTTTGTTTGCTCTTCCTTGTTTTCGTCAGTTCGCAGAGTGTCGCGCATAACGTACTGGGCGGCGTTTATACCATTGGTGTTGATGTTGAGGGCGAAATAGGTTTTTCCAATGGAGAGATGGCACCACTAGGCTCTAAGGTAATGGTTCGTGATCTCCAGGGTCAAGAAATTGTTTTGGTCGAAACGGATGAGGAGGGCTTCTTTACATTCGAAGCGACGAAGCGGATTGATCATCATATTTACGCGAACCTAGGGGCAGGCCACGTGTTTGAAACAGTTTTAAACGCTGAAGACTTATCGGATACCTTAGGCGAGATTATGGCAGTGGAATCTGCCGACGCTCTGGAAACAAACCTTCGAGGACAGATGTTGGTGGGTAATGACTTACAAGCATTGATCGAAAAGGCTGTCGCAAAACAAATTAAGCCCTTGCGCAAAGAGTTGAATGCCTACAAAGAGAAAGCATCATTTCGGGATGCTTTGGGTGGCATTGGTTACATCTTTGGCTTATGCGGTATCGGTATTTGGCTAACGCAGCGAAATCAATCTACAAAGAATAAGGCGAGTTAAGGTGCCACAGAATCTCGAACACAGCGGCACTTCGTGGAAAGGGCAGAGGCTGAAGCATGAAGATTCGGTGATCGACTCGTTCGATCCTCGAGTCCGAATTATTTGGGTGGCTGTTTTTTCCTGCATTGTTGTGTTGTCGAAAGAACTCAATGTTGTGCTCGTCGAATTGGGTATCGCGTGTGCTCTTGTTTTCTTGGCGAAGTTAAATCTCAAGCGCACGTTTAGACGCGTCCTGGCGATGGATATGTTCATGATATTTCTGATTGTTATGCTGCCATTTACGACGCCTGTCTCTGGGGAAGATGATGTGCTTTTCGAAATATCGGAGTTGACGGCGAGTAAGAATGGATTGGTCCACGCGGTATTGATTGCCGTTAAAGCGAATACCGTTGTTCTGTCTTTACTTGCTGTTGTGGGCACCATGAATGCGACAACGTTCGGGCATGCTTTAGCACGGTTACGTATACCCGATAAGCTCGTTCATTTGCTTCTGTTTACGGTACGTTATCTCGACGTGATTGGTCAGGAATACAAACGCATGAAACGTGCGATGCAGGCGCGGGCATTTGTACTGCGAATGGATACGCACACATGGCGCTCAATTGGCTATTTAGTGGGAATGCTTTTAATCCATGCACTTGAACGTTCAGAGCGAATCATGGAGGCAATGAAGTGTCGTGGTTACAACGGCCGCTTCTATTTGTTGGATGATGATAAGTTAGTCGCACGCGATTACTGCTTGATCATCGTTTGCGTTCCGTTCTTGATTTCTCTAATTCTTATCAACCTGCTTTGAGGCTTTTATGGAAGCGCTAATTGAAACACGAGGCTTAAGCTACCGCTACCCACGAAGAGGGGAAGTATTATCTCATGTCGATTTCTCTCTCTACTCGGGTGATCGGGTTGCGCTCACGGGGCCGAATGGAGCGGGCAAAACGACGTTTCTACATTTACTGGTAGGGCTAAAAAAAGCAAAGTCGGGTGATGTATTTGCTTTTGGCAAGTTTAGAAAGCAAGAGTCTGAATTTGTTGAAGTACGCGCGAAGGCGGGCTTTCTATTTCAAGACCCCGATGATCAACTATTTTGCCCCACTGTATTAGAGGACGTGGCATTTGGCCCGCTAAATCTAGGAAAAACCAGAGAGCGGGCCTTCGAAAAGGCCAAGCAAACACTTAGGTCGCTTGGCATGGCAGGATTTGAGAAGCGAGTTGCGCATCAGCTTTCGGGGGGCGAAAAACGCTTGGTCGCATTGGCATCGGTACTGGCCATGGAGCCAGAAGTGTTGTTGTTAGATGAACCGACAAACGCGCTCGACAACGAAGCTAGACAACGCTTGCTCGACGTCTTGATGTCCTTGCCGCAAGCAATGCTTGTTATCTCACATGATGAAGAGTTTGTTTCTAAAATCGCGACGCGACATATTCGTTTAGAGTCTGCGCGAATGATTGAAATAGAAGCTTGGTCGGAAACTGAGATTGCTTAATGGCTTTTACTTCCGCCCAAGAAAACTTGAGAGACTCTTTTATGAACTATGCGCATCATTCAGATAGATTAGACATGCCTTTTAGTGCAGTGGTCGGCCAAGACTCATTCAAGCTTGCGCTTATTCTCGTGGCTATCAATCCGTCCATCGGCGGTGTCGTTATCACTGGCCCAAGAGGGTCAGCAAAATCCACCCTTGCTAGGGCTTTGGCTAGTCTATTGCCTTACGACGATGCGCGCTTAGGCAGTGACTCACCATCCTTTGTTACTTTGCCTTTAGGGACG
Organism: Oleiphilus sp. HI0043; assembly: GCF_001634935.1. Classification (NCBI taxonomy): domain Bacteria; kingdom Pseudomonadati; phylum Pseudomonadota; class Gammaproteobacteria; order Oceanospirillales; family Oleiphilaceae; genus Oleiphilus; species Oleiphilus sp. HI0043. Next base: position 4,060 of record NZ_LWEY01001278.1, read on the forward strand.
AGTGAAGAGATGTTGGTCGGTACACTGAACTTGGAAAAAGTGCTGAGTGACAAGTCCTTAGATTTCCAACCTGGCTTACTAAGTAAAGCCAACGGCGGCGTTCTATACGTCGATGAAGTTAATCTATTGCCTGACAATCTTGTAGATCTGCTTTTGGATGTCGCCGCAAGTGGTGTCAATTACATAGAGCGCGATGGCATCAGCCATCAACACAAGGCGGAGTTTCTATTAATCGGCACGATGAATCCTGATGAAGGAGAATTGCGCCCCCAGTTACACGACCGTTTCGGTTTGGCAGTCGATTTAGCTAACCGCTACTCGGTAGAAGAGCGTGTTGCCATCGTTAAAACGCGCGAAGCATTTGATGCCGATCCAGAAGCATTTACTCTTGCCTATGAAGAAAAGCAAGAAGCACTGATCGCTAAGGTAGTTTCAGCAAGAAAGCGTTTAGAGGGTGTGGCATGCTCTGACTCCATTCGAATTGAAATTGCACAACGTTGTGAAGATGCGTTGGTAGATGGACTAAGAGCAGATATCGTTTGGTATCGAACAGCTCGCGCGCACGCCGCTTGGCAAGGTCGAAAAGAGGTCATCTTGGATGATCTTGATGCGGTTTCAGAGCTGGTTTTGCACCACCGCCGTAGGCACGACGCGCCACCACCAGCTCAAGGTGATTCCGGAAGCGGTAATCCTAACTCCGGCAACGATTCTCCAGAAACCGGATTTAAGCGACCCGATGATTCACATAGACAACCAAACCAGAATGACGCAAAGGGCGATGCCGATACCGGCGAACAAAATAGTACCGACAGTGATTGGGGGAGTATGGACCCAAAATGCATGAACGGTATTGTATCACCGGAGAATGCCATCCCCACAAAATCAAACGCGCGTGCGATAAGCCAACCCTCTGCATTGTTAGACTCGATGTTTGCCAATCAAAAAGGGCGCTCTACCATAGGCCGGCAAACATCGAACAAAGACGGGCGACTTCCTGATTGGTTCGGCACACTGCTAAGTAGTTTTGGCGAGTGGCCGCCTAATAAGCTCAAGATGCGGAAACAAAAATTGGGTCAGTCAGTCTTACATGTTGTTTTGTTTGATACCTCGGGCTCTACTTTACAAGGTGACGTTTTTGCACGTGCAAAAGGTGTTGTTGCTGCGATCGCCAATGAGGCTTACTTAAACAGAGAGCAACTTGCGGTGTTTGGTTTTGGTAACAATCAAGTACTGTCGCTCATGGCGAAAGTGAGAGCGCCCAAACAGATCGAGAACTGGTTGCAGGGGCTCCGAGCGGGCGGTGGAACACCAATCATAGAAGGCGTTAATGAAGCGGCTCGGTATTGCGAAGCGATGAGTCAGAAATTTCCAGGGCTAAACATACGGACGTATATAGTGTCTGATGGTCGGAGCCGAGAAACGCTCAGCCAAATTAGGCTACCCGGTGACTGTGTATGGGTGGATACTGAGCAAGCGACAATACCCCGTGGTCGTGGAAGAGAGTTTGCGCGCAATTTGGGCGCAATCTATATCTCCTTAAAGGATGATCTTTTAAGTAACTCAACAGGAAAAGGTAGCTTGGCATGAAGTCGCATCAAGAGCGCATGGCGCACAAAAAGGCCATTATCGATAAAAAGATTGCCAAGGCAACTGAAGAGCGTGGCGTTCTGATTTTGTTGAAAGGAAATGGCAAAGGCAAAAGTAGCTCCGCCTTTGGCACGATGGCCAGAGCCGTAGGGCATGGTCAGAAAGCCGCGGTCGTTCAGTTTATTAAGGGCCGAAAAGAAACCGGTGAATTCAAACTATTCCGCGACCATGAACGTATCGATTGGCATGTAATGGGGCATGGCTTCACCTGGGAAACCCAAGACAAAGACCAAGATATAGCTGCCGCTCAGAACGCGTGGGAGCTCGCTAAATCGCTGCTAACCGACCCCCAGTACGATATTCTGATTTTTGACGAAATGAGCTACATGTTTAAATACAAATACCTTGAATTGGAACCGGTTCTAGAAGCTCTAAAAAATAGACCTAAACATCAGCATGTCATGATTACGGGGCGAAAGATGCCCGAAGCCTTGGAAGACATCGCCGATACGATCAGCCATATTCAGGATGAGCGTCATGCCTTTCGTCTTGGTGTAAAAGCGCAAGCCGGGATCGAGTTCTAATGAGTGTTCAATCGCCTTCTAAACTCCCTACGGCTTCATGCCCAGCTATGTTCCTGTTGAGTTACTTAAAAGATCATCCTTTAAGGAGATATAGATTGCGCCCAAATTGCGCGCAAACTCTCTTCC